>CAJQOT010000021.1 GCA_905480015.1 uncultured Rickettsiales bacterium
CAGCACCACCAGAGGCTATTAACGGTATTTTAATTTTTTTTCTTAACTTTGCGAGAAGCGTAATATCATAGCCATTTTTCATGCCATCGCTTGCAATTGAATTAATGACAATTTCACCTGCACCCCTGTCTTGAACTTCCATAATCCAATTTTCTAGTTTTTTGACATCTGCGAATGTTTTATTTGCTTTTCCTGTATTTTGATAAATAACATTAATATTGTTTATCTTTTTTGTATCAACTCCAACAACGACAGCTTGACTACCAAACCGCTTCACAAAATTATCAATAATTTCTGGACATTGTAATGCTGGTGTATTGATGGAGATTTTATCTGCACCATTATTAAGGATATTCTCAGCATCTTGGAGAGTTCTAATACCACCGGCAACGCAGAACGGTATATTAATTTTTTTACTAATTTCGCGTATCCATTGGTATGAAACGGTTTGATTATCAGCACTTGACGCGATATTATATAACACCAATTCATCTGCATGAAGATTGGAATATTTTTCTGCAAGATCCATCACGCATCCAATGTCTTGATGATTTTGAAATTGAGTACCCTTGATAACTCGACCATTTACAGAGTCTAGGCAAGCAATAATTCTTTTTGCTAACATTTGTCTAACTGTTCTTTAAAGTGTGATATTAGAAGAAGTATATCTTTTGATGTGTATGTTTGTGACGCAGGGTTTGCAAGCGTATGGTCTGCATGTGATATGTTATTCGCTTCATATATGTAGTTAATAAGCGAGAGGATAGAAGCAAATTCATTAGTCATGGAGCTATCGGTTGCAAGAATGGAGTTAATCATTATGTTAACTTTTGAACATATATCTTTAAGCTGCCGAAGATCTTCTTCCGTTCCATATGGTATATCGTAAGAAGACCTTCCAATCGCAACCTTGTATAGAGTCATTACATTGCGTCATCAACCTTTTTAGACATTTCCTCGTAAGTTATAAAACCCCCAACGAATTGATCACCAATAATAAATGCAGGTGTTCCAGAGATATTAATCTTTTTTGCAAATTTAAAGTTTTCAATAATAGACTGCCTAATGCTTTCGTCTTTGATGTCATCAAATTTTACACCAATGGACGATAAAACTTTATTCACAGCTTGATTGCTATCAAGATTTTCTGAAAAAATCTTAGTGTGAAATTCTTCAAACTTCTCTGGAAATTTTTTATAAAGAGATGTCGCAACTTCTGCAGCGTACAGTGATACCTCACCACCAATAACAGGATAGTTTTTAACTATTACTTTAATTTTACCTTTATACTTTTTACTTTCAAGAAGTTTTACCAACTCCATATGTGCTTTTTTACAATATCCACATCTGTAGTCAACATACTCAATAATTGTCACCTTTGGATCCGTATTATTTCCAATGATAGGGTCAGCAGAGTTATTTAGCAAATTACCATCCTTGCTCTTTAAATCCTCTTTAATAATCTTGCTAGCTTCCTCCGCAGCAACTCTTTGCTGTTTTTCCTGCTTGTATTTAGCAATGTTCATAATTTTATCAGGGTTTAGAATCAAGCTTGCAATAGATGGTGGTGCAAAATTTACAATTCCCACAATAATGAGAAGTGGAACCACAATCACTACTAAAGATTGCGAAATAATACATATATTTTGTTTTTTCATATATTGAATGATTAGTTATTAATTATTTTCACTTGTATTGCCAAAAATTGATGCAAGAGTTGCACCACTATCAGCACTGCCGTACCTATCAAGTAAGCGTTTTTTCTCGTCCTCTTCATACTCACGAATAGACACTTGAATATTTCCAGTTTCCTCATCAAAAGCGATAATTTTAGCATCAACCTTGTCACCAATTGCAAATCTATTTGTGCGTTGCTCAGATTTATCATAAGCAATATGTGATTTACGTATAGATGCTTGAAATAGATCAAGAATTTTTACATCAATTTTAGATGCGTCTATTGCAGTTATGGTGCAAGTTACGACTGAATTGACTTTTAGTGCATCTTTATGCATCTTAAATGCAGACTCTTTCATTTGCTTTAATCCAAGTGCTATTCTTTGCTTTTCAGCATCGCCACCAAGGTAAACAATTGATATTTTATCTCCAACTTTCATTTGCGCAAGCTCATTTTCACCTGATGATGACCATGATATATCCGATGTGTGAAGAAGGCCATTTACATTTCCCGAAAGAGATATAAATGCACCGAAGTTCATAATGTTTGTTATTTCTCCGTCAAGTTTTTCACCAACTGTATGCGTGTCAATAAAGTTTTTCCAAGGATTGTCTGACATTTGTTTCAAGCTTAGTGCTATACGATGTGAATTTGTGTCAACATTAACAATGTATGCGTCTATTTTATCACCGACATTAAGTTTATCAACAATTGCACCATAGCCTTCCTTTGTCCAACTAATTTCAGACATATGTATTAAACCTTCGACATTTTTTTCAATTTCAAGGAATATTCCGTAGTCAGTAATATTGGTTATTTTACCATTGATAATTGAGCTAACTTTATACTTTTCTTCAAGGTATGACCAAGGGTTTTCAGTTAACTGCTTCATTCCAAGGGAAACCCTCTGCGTTTCATAGTCAACTTTAATTACCTTAACATTAATTTTATCACCAGTTTTAAGAACTTCTGACGGGTGCACAATTCTATCCCATGTGATATCCGCAATATGTAAAAGACCGTCCATTTTATCAAGGTCAATAAATGCACCGTAGTTTGTAATATTTTTAACAGTACCCTCAAGAACAACGCCCTCTTGAATTTCTTGCAAGAATTGTGCTTTATTGCCAGATCGCTGACTTTCAAGAACAGAACGACGAGAAACAATTAAGCTTTTAAATTTCTCATCCATGCTAAGAACTTTAAAAGACTGCTTCACCCCAAGCAAGGGAGAAACATCACTAAGCATACGAATATCAATTTGACTTCCAGGTAGAAAGGCTATTATGCCGTCAAAGTCAACACAAAGACCACCCTTAATACGAGCAAAAATCACGCCTTCAACAGTGCTGTCATTTACAAATCCTTCTTTAAGGCACTTCCACGACTTTTCCCTTGTAACCTTATCACGGCTAACCTTAAGAACCGAGTTGTAAGTTTCAAAAGACTCAATATAAAATTCGTAATCATCACCTATGCTTAAAGTAGGCTCTTCACCATGTTCATAAAATTCTCTATACCCAACAACACCTTCAGCTTTAAGCTTCAAGTCAACAATTACAATATCTCTCTTTTTATTAATTTCAAGAATTTTGCCCCTAATGATACGAGAATCCTCCGTAGAAAATTCTAAAGGCTGAAGTTCTAATTGTTGCTTAAATTCCTCGTATAAAGATTTATCAAAATCTGCAAATTTTTGTTCAACGGTGTATTGATCTTGACTATTCACTTCTGCCATTTATTAAAATGTAATTGTTAATTACACACTTAATTAGTGGAATTACAAAAATCAAGAAAAAAAATAATTTACTTTATATGAATCAAACTCTTATACAATACTCTGCTATTTCAGAAGCAATACCTAATAATACCCGCTTAATTATCGTCACAAAAAAACATACAATGGAAAGTATATCTTGTTTGTTGGAGGCAGGTCATAAAGATTTTGCAGAAAACTATGTACAAGAAGCAAAAGACAAGTGGCATAATGCTTTGCAAAAATACCCGAATATTAATTTAAAGTTAATTGGTAGATTGCAGTCGAATAAAATTAACGACGCTCTACAGCTGTTCGATGAAATACATTCTATTCATAGCCTTGAAATGGCCAATAAAATTGCCAATAAATTGTCTGAAAACTCACGCACAAAAGTGTTTTATTTTCAAGTTAATGTTGGACTGGAAGAGCAGAAATCTGGTATTGCAATAAAAGATGTTATGAATTTTTTAAAAAATTCCCCGCTATTAATGTCAGGACTAATGTGCATTCCACCATACGGAAAATGCCCATCTCCATATTTTTTACTTATGCAAAATATTAAAAAACAAGCAGACAAGCAGTTTAATTTATGCTTAAAAATTAGCATGGGAATGAGTGGAGACTTTCAAGAAGCAATTGCACTTGGTAGCGATGAAGTGCGAATAGGTTCGGCAATTCTCGGGGAAAGATCTTAGTCTTTTCCTTGCGATGCAATTTGTATCATTGCATTTAACTCATTATTGGTTGGGTAATTAACATTTAAACACTTTGTAGAATATAGTGTGTTTATAGCATACAAAAAGTTATTAGCAATTTCCTTATTAAAGGGAAAGTTTTCAATGTCTACAATTGCACTATGTAAAGTTTCTACCGAAGAGGCAGAAACAGATAGGTCTTGAATATTAAAAAATGTATTTCCGAGCAATATTACAGGCTTATGATATTCAAATGCACAAATTGCTTTATGATCGTTAACTGTTACCACCGCCTTACAAAATGGTAAAAACTCTTCTAGAGGTTTGTCTGAAAAATGCACATTTGCAGAATCTTCATATTTTTGCCTTGTGTTAAAAATTACAAAATGTGTATTGGGTAGCTTTTGTGATACCGATACAATAATTCTCAGAAGTTGCCTCTGGCTTGAAATCCATGGAGAGTGAAGCAATATTTCCGGAGACGAATCTTCCTGCATAACCACCAATATTATATTATCACTTGGATGTGGGCTATCGCTGATATACTGCCGTTGAGGGTTTAAGATTTTAAAAAAATCAACATTGCGTGGAATAGAGTTATTCCATCTTGTTGCACTGCGGTCAACCAATAACATTGCATTGGTATGCCCCTCACTAAAGATTGTTACATCAACTTTTAGTGTATGTGCAGCAACAATGCAAGCTTTATTGGCAATTGTGATGTCATCGTATATAAATACATGTTGAACATCGTGCTTTTTTAGTGTGCTGTAATATTTCACAAAATGCATTTTGCCAAGTACATCAAAGAATAACCTTGCAAAGAATCCCGCATTGTGTTTTAGCGCATACCTTTGAAAGGCATACTCAGAAATTTCCTTCACTATTTCACGTGGAAGATTTTTTTGCAATGCAAATATCCATTCAAATATAAAAAAATTCAATGCTCTTTTGTAGATTGGCCTATATATTGCACCATATTTGTTTTTGGTGTATTGATGAAGTTGAAATATTAAATTTAGACCTCCATTTGGATTTGAGAAGAATAAAACATTTAACTTGTTGTTTTTTTTTGTCATTATATTTTTTGTGAAATCACGACTGCAAGATATGTAACTGCTTTAATTAGCGTAAATGGTATGTATTTCATATCAGAATTTTCCTCTCCCTTTTCTTTATGCTCTGCTTCTTCTTGCATAAAGATTTTTATTTTATCAAGAAGAATTTGTATTTCTTTTTTATTATCTATGATAAAAATGTCTTGATAGTTATGGTGTGACAAAATATCTTCAAGTTGCTTAATTTGTTCGTGGTAGTGTTTCTCAATAACGGTTTCCACTGCTTGTGTGCAAAGCATTGCATTTGAAAGTGATGACTTTGCGGTTATATACCCCATGAAGCTTGCAAGATTCGACCAAATTGGTAAAAATAAAGTTTGTGGAACAAAAAACTTTTTTGATAACTTTTGAAAAAATTCAAAATGAATAATTTCAGAATCAAGCATTTCTTTTAATTGTTCATTTTGTGTATGGTGTTTTATTTGATTGCTATAAATTTTAACAGCACCCATTTCGCCGGCGTAGTCTACCCGTATTATGCTTTGAATGGTTTTTTGATAATTTTTTGCAAAAAGGTGTTTGTTTGACATAACCAATTTTCACCCTTGCCCTTGGGCATTGCCCTTCGTAAGGGTGTTGATGGAAGATATACCACTCGAAGCGTGCATATCTTTTACAGGGCTCATTTCTGCAGTTTGAAGACCTTCAAACGGATTTAATTTGCCTACACTCTTATCTACCATATTATTCACAAGGTCTAGAGGGTCCGCTAGTTTTGCACCCTTACCTAAAATATTCCCATCTGTAAGCGATGCCCCTCCAGTAATATTTTGTACTTTCCCAGCACCTTGACCTATTACAGAAACGTCAAGCCCTGCTTGCCCACCGCCATCTTGTTGTGAACCCACTTTGGCTTGTGCAAATTCTTGCTGACCTGCATCGGTTGGCATATTACCTTCTGACATTCACCCTTTCCACAAATTATTATATGCAATAATATAATGACATTTCAAAACTTCAAGGGAAATTTACCAACACGCCATATGTTGTGTAAAACTTTCTTGTTCGTAATATAATGGGAAGTTGCACTCGGATATTAATAGTAGATGAGCGAAATCTTCATATTACAGATGGTTAACCTTGAATATCTTAGATATTTTTGGATCGTTTTTTAAGAAAAAGAGCAATTGTTATAATTGCCGAAGGAGTTACACCCTCAATGTTAATTGCGTCTGCTAGTGAATGTGGACGCATTTTTGCTAACTTTTCAATAACTTCATTTGAAAGGGATTTAATCTGCGTGAAATCAAACTTTTGAGGAAATATTATTTTTTCATTTTGCTTTATTATATGAGCATCTTGTGTTTGTCTTTCAATGTATGGAAGGTATTTTGCTTTTATTGCAACGGACTGTAAAACTTCATCGCTATATTGATTAATCTCTGGGAATAAAGAAATGATATCTTTTTGCTTTATTGATGGGTGTGCAAGAAGTTCTACACCATTATGCCTCACTCCATCTTTAGAAATTTCAACGCCCTGCTTTGAAAGATCATTTGGACTATAACTCCTACTTTCTAAAAGTGCATTTAGATTATTAAATGCCTGTTGTTTATTGTGGAAAATCTCCTGACGTTTTTTTGATGATATCCCAAGGTTAATTGCATAAGGTGTAAGTCTAAAATCTGCATTGTCTGAACGAACTGAAATTCTGTGTTCTTGCCTTGATGTAAACATACGGTATGGCTCTGTAATGCCTTTAGTTGTAAGGTCGTTAATCATAACACCGATATAACTTTCCGTGCGTGAAAGAATAAACTCCGGTTTCTTAAGCACCTGTAAACCTGCATTAATGCCAGCTACTATACCCTGCCCTGCTGCCTCTTCGTAACCAGTTGTTCCATTAATTTGTCCTGCAAAAAATAGACCATCTATTTTTTTAGTTTCAAGGGTAGGCTTCAATTCCTGTGGGTTAATATAATCATATTCAATTGCATATCCTGCTTGTGCAATTTCTGCATTTTCAAGTCCTTCAATTTTATTAATAAATTGTTGTTGAATAGCAAGAGGCATTGCCGTTGAAATCCCACTTGGATATACAAGATCAGAATTAATCCCTTCAATTTCCAGAAAAATACGATGCGAGGGATTGTTGGGAAAGCGAATTGTCTTATCTTCAATAGATGGGCAATATCTTGGACCTTTTGCTTCAATTGCCTTGGTGTAAATTGGTGAAAGCTCTTGGTTGTTAAGCAAAATATTGTGTGCATCGGAATTTGTTTGTGTAATATAGCAGTTAATTTGTGGAATTTCAATTTTACTATTTATAAAAGAAAATGGCAGTGGAATATCGTCACCACTTTGAACTTCAAGACGAGAAAAATCTATTGTGCTTTTCTTTAAGCGTGGCGGAGTGCCTGTTTTAAGCCTGCCAAGTTCAAATCCAAACTTTGAAAGTGTTTTTGAAAGTCCATAGCTTGCTTTTTCACCGAACCTTCCAGCGGGAATTCGTTCTTCACCAAGTAATATCATGCCAGAAAGAAATGTTCCAGTTGTGAGTATTACCGTTTCTGCTTTAAGAGTTTTACCACTATCCAAAATAACACCACTCACCTTGCCATTGTGCATTTCAATGTCTTCAACTGATGCAACAATAATATCAAGATTTGACTTTTCTTGAAGAATATCCGTTGCAGCTTCGTGATAAAGATTTCTATCGGTTTGAGATCGTGGACCCCAAACCGCTGGACCTTTTGTAGAATTGAGAATTTTTGAGTGTATTGTCGCCTTATCAGTAATGCGACCCATAACCCCCCCAAGTGCATCAATTTCCCGAACTATAATTCCCTTACCAATGCCACCAATTGATGGATTGCACGACATTTGCCCAATATTTTTTTTATCAAGAGTTATTAGTGCAACTTTATACCCCGCAAGTATAGACGCAGAGACATAACAAGCCTCAATTCCTGCATGTCCACCACCAATAATAATACACTGATATTGAGTTGTCATAGAATATCTATGTTATCTACAATCATAGATATCAAAGGAAAGTCCTGCTTTTCAAAAAGTGATATATCCTTTACCAAAGCATTAAAACGCTCAATTTGTTTAGACTTACCCTCTTTCCATATCTCAACACAGTGTTCTGTATCTTTGTGAAGTAAAGATACTCGTGAAACAAGCTTACAGTATTTTGTAGATAGTTTATCTTCTAGTTCATTGATTGCGAGTTTATGTAGCGAGCCTTCCACGATGATATCACCCATCCATTTTGTCACCTCATCCACAGGAACTTCATTTGCAAGGCGATAATACATTTCTATATTTTTATTTAACACTTCAGTATCCTGCACTTCCAACACAAGTGCAAAAAGCTTCATCGCCTCAATGGTAGATCTTATATTAACTGTAACACTAGAATCTACACCAGTGATAGTATGGTTTTGTTTCGCTACACCAGTGGAGTTTTGATTGTCCAAAATATAACTTAAAAGTGTATTAACGCACGGTGATATGTTCTCTAACATCTTTGTTATTGGAATTGCCTCAAAGTGTTTATTTAACAATAAATGAATACACTTGTAAATTGCCTTATTGATAGAACAGAAGATATCCATCTGCACATTGTAACTTACTGTGAAATCTAAAGATTCAATAGTTGCCCATATTTTTTTCAAGTCAAATAACTCTCGCACTACAATATATGCACGCACAATATCACATGGTTTACATTGAATTTCTGTAATCATATCGTTTATGAAGACTATCCCAATGCGGTTAATAACAGAATTGTTTACCGATGTTGCGATAATTTCTCGTGCAAGTTTATGATTAATTATTTCATCTTGAAACTGTTCCTGCATTTTCTTTGGAAAGTATGTCAGTAAATCTTGCTCAAAGTATTTTTCCTCAATTAATTTCGACTTTAACAATTCTTGATACAAATAAATTTTACTATATGCAAAAAGTACACACAACTCAGGATGAGTAAGGTATGTTTTTTGTACTCTATGGTCGTGCATTGTGGTAGATGTAGGTAAAAATTCATTCTCCCTATCAAGATTGGCATGCATTTCCAGCGTTCTCATAAGCATTTCTTGGCTCTCAATCTTTGTGCCTTGGTCACGAGAAATGAATGTAATTGCCTGCGTTTGTAGATAATTATTGCGAAGAACAAGATCTTCAACTTCAGGCGTCATTTCTTCAAGCATGATATTTCTTTGCTCTATTGTTAGTGTTGACTTCTCAACAAGTTTGTTAAGAGCAATTTTAATATTAACCTCTATATCAGAGCAATTAACACCTGCGGAATTATCCATTGCATCCGTATTCACCTTGCCACCACTTTGAGCAAATTCAATTCTACCTTTTTGAGTAATACCCAAATTACCACCCTCACCTATAACACGGCACCCAAGGTCTGCACCATTCACACGAATAGCATCGTTAGATTTATCTCCAACATCAGTGTGTTTTTCATTTGAAGACTTTACATATGTTCCAATGCCACCATTCCACAGTAAATCGCACTTTGTTTTTAAAAGCACGGCAATCAATTCATTTGGGGAAATTTCATTATGTTGAATATTAAATTTTTCCTGAATTTCCGGCGTTAGTTGTAAATTTTTTGCTGAACGATCAAAAATCATCCCACCCTTTGACATAAACTCTTTGTTGTAGTCCCCCCATGTAGAGCGAGGCAATGCAAAAAGTCTACTTCTTTCGGCAAAAGATTGCACTGCATCGGGGCTTGGATCTATAAAGATATGCATATGATTAAAAGACGCAATTAACTGAATGTGCTTCGAAAGAAGCATACCATTTCCAAAAACATCTCCGCTCATATCTCCAATCCCTACGCAGGTGAAGTCTTGTTTTTGAATATCATGCCCAAGTTCCATCATATGTCTTCGAACGGCAATCCACGCACCCTTTGCTGTAATGCCCATTTTCTTGTGATCGTATCCATTTGAACCACCAGAGGCGAAGGCGTCTCCAAGCCAAAAATTATATTTTGAGGAAATAGAATTTGCAAGATCCGAAAATGTTGCCGTACCCTTATCTGCCGCTACAACAAAGTAAGGGTCTTCATCTTCCCACTTAATAATACCTTGTGGCGTTTCTACTCCATTCTTGGTGATATTATCACATAAATCTAAACACCCAGAAAGAAACTTTGCATAGCACTCTTTCCCAATTTTTTGAAATTCATCCCTTGTAAGGTTGCCCATATTGCTTGTAATAACAAATCCACCCTTTGACCCCACAGGAACAATAACTGCATTTTTGGTATTTTGAGCCTTTACCAGCCCAAGAACTTCAGTTCTAAAGTCATTAGGTCTGTCACTCCATCTTATCCCACCTCTAGCAACTTTGCCAAAGCGTAAGTGTAAGGCTTCAAACCCAATGGAATAAACAAATATCTCACGAAATGGAACGGGCGTTGGTAAGTTTGGAATTTTTGCACAATCCATTTTTATTGAAATGTATTCCTTACCAAGAAAAAAGTTTGTACGCACGATACTCTTTACAACATTGTATATTTGACGCAAGATTATATCATCGGTAATGTTAGATATTGCGGAGAAAATATCTTTTATTTCTGC
>CAJQOT010000022.1 GCA_905480015.1 uncultured Rickettsiales bacterium
TTCAAAAATTGCGGGCGTAACTTTGTTTACGTGTTTATCTGTTGATTGAGCAGAAAGCACGACGGCAATCATCAATGTAAATGGGTTTGTGTGTGTTAGTTCAATTTTGGGCTCTGGTGTGTTTTTGTTTAAAAGCGTAAACAGTTCAAGTATTTTTGGTTTAGCTAGCTGTTTCATTTTTGCGACAATGATAACTCTGGTTGTGCTGAGCCTAGCTGTGCTTGCTCCAAATCTATCAAAGATTGAATTTCAAACTTTACATATTTTCCACCCTTTTTATGTAAAATACCATCTGCAATAAAAGAATATGTGTGAACCTGTTTTAAATTCAATTGATGAAATCTTTCATCATCTGATGAAAATGGTATTTTATATTTTATATTTGTGTATCTTTGATCGTTGAATTTTGCAGTGTACTTAAATGTATGTGATTCACTTATTGATCCTTTTTTGTTTGCAAAGGTTTCAATACTTTTTCCCGTTTCAATAATCATTTCAACTGACATTACATCTTCTTGTTTATTTTTATCATCTGTATTGTTGTTTAACTCTTGTGCCCTTTTTTCAATTTCTTTGCCATTAAGCATTACTATATTATCATTGCCGTTGATACTTATACTAATGTTACGGCAATTTGGATTATTATATTCTTCTACAAGATCCCTTTGAACTTTCTTTTGAATAGGAGTTTGAGGAGATGTATATGTTTGTACAATTCTATCCTTTACAACGTTATATACCTCTGCTTCAATTTGCCCTGCTAGGAATAGAGAGCTGTGCATTAAAATTGTTACCACACATGGGCGGAATTGCATTATTGTTTTGAGGCTAGATTTTTCAATAACGAAATCAACGCCATTGGCTATTTCCATTTCATTTAATATTTGATAGAGACCATCATAAAACACTGCAACTTGCTTTGGTGTTAATGCGTCTTTGTAATCAATTATTAATTCTAATCTATTTTCCATACATCAATAAAAAACTACTTGGCTTTTTTAACAACAGAAAGCACAATTGCAAGCACAAAAACCGAGGCGATAAAAATTAACGAATGCGAAGTGTGAATGTGATAAAGCTCCACAATGAGCATCTTCACACCAATGAATACTAAAATTAGAGAAAGTGCGTGTTTAAGGTAATAAAAACGGTGGAGTACATTTGCTATCAGGAAGAAGATTGCCCTAAGCCCTAGCACCGAAAACACATTAACCGTAAATACAATATAAGTATTTTGAGTAATTGAAAACACGGCGGGGATGGAGTCTATTGCAAAAATGATGTCGCTCACTCCAATAACAATTACCGTGAGAGCGAACATTGTCATAATTCTTTTACCATTTTGAATGGTCGTTAATGTGTGCCCGTGATATTGATTTGAAATGCTAAAATGCTTGTTACAAAACTTTACAATTGGGTTGCTATCAAGGGATTGCTCCTCTTCTTTTGAAAGAATAATTTTTGCCCCTGTGTAAACTAGAAACAAACCAAAGATGTATAAAATCCACGAAAATGATTGCACAAGAGATATCCCCGCAAAAATAAAAACTGCCCGCAAAATTATTGCAATGATAATTCCAATGATTAATGCCCTTTGTTGTAAATCTTTCGGCGTTTTTAAGAAGGAGAAAATTAATACAAAAACAAAAATGTTATCAATGCTAAGAATTCTTTCTAATAAATACACTGTCAAAAACTCACTGCCTTCCTTTACCCCAATATGATAATCTATAAAAAATTTAAATGCTATTGCAAGACCTGTCCATAAAATTGTCCACAATAAAGATTCCCTCAGCGAAGGTATGCGATCTTTTTTATTAAAAATGCCAAGGTCAACGGTAATGGCAATGACAACAAAAATTAAAAACCCCAACCAAGTAGAAATGCTTACCATAAAAATATATTTTATATTCAAATACACATAGCATAAATAATGCCGTAAAGTCAAGTTGATTTATGATGTTAAATGGTATTAATGTGCACACTTTCCCACAACTCTACCACATCCGATAGGATTTTTCTTACCGTGTGCATCAATGCGATAAAAAAGCATTTACCATGCTGCGTTGTCGACCTCTATTTGATTGTTTTTCAACTATATTTGTTACGCCATAAACTCCTATGGATAACCTTCCTCCTTTAGTGGGCGAGGGAATGCAGGGGAAGCAATAAGACATTTGATTTTTATCTATACATAGCTTTAGTATGCAATCATCTCTTTTGTATGTTAAGTAAGATTGTCCATTTTTTTCAACGATGAATCCAGTGCATTATGTGTTTCCTGTAATAAAGCAACGCAATTGTGTTGTGTTATTTCTATGTTATCACAATAAACTCTCACACCTCCTGCGTTACACAATTTATAAACAAAATCCATCCTACTTCTAAACATCTTATATTCTGCTGTTACATTTGTTTTTTTTCAGTACGAAGGGTGCCCCACTCGCCTTGCTTTTCTTGTATTATTTTTTACGCCCGTCAAGTTGTACTGTTTTTATCATTCATTTCGTATAAAATATCTATATTTAATGCAAAACATTAGAATGTAATACGGTGTATCGGATGGTGTATCGGAGGGTTTTCGACAAGGCTCAATATTCTGCCAACCACATTTGATATATCAATGTTTGTAAACATCATTCATAACACCGTAAAAATTCTCCCACCATATAAATAGAGCCACATAAAAATGCTTTATCGTATTTTGATGACATACCCAGTGCCTGCGAAAAACCATTAGCAACAACACAGTTATTAAGATTTTGCGATAACAGCTTCGTATCAACACACTCGCTTTCTGCATCAAAGTTAATGGCAACAATATCTACAATATTTAAATATTTGCGTATTTCTATTAAAATTTCTTCGTGATACTTTCTTTGCAACATACCAAATATCAATACTTTTGTACCATCTTGCTTGCCAATATATTCTAAAAATTTTGAAATACCATCAATATTATGCGCACAATCTACTAACACTTCAACGCCCTCTGCATACACCGTTTGCATTCTGCCTCTCCACTGTGTATTGACAACGGCATCAATACAATTATGAAATGTCATTCCTAGTTTTTGCGAGATCACCTCTACTGCCTTTATTGCAAGCGTTGCATTTTGAGCCTGATAGCTATCGTCAATTTTGTTATTAAAAGTTAATGCCTCTCTGCACAAATATGCCGCTGCACCAATTTCTTGACACTTCTGCGTAAAAACATCGTAAGCATTGGAAAACTTCTGCACACCCATAATAGCACTGCTTTTTTTAATAATCTCACATTTCTCAACAGCAATGAACGATGGCGCGCTTCCAAGGTATTCTTGGTGGTCAAGTGATATACCGGTGATAATACTCAGTAGTGGATTTACAATAACATTTGTGGCATCATATCTTCCACCAAGCCCAACTTCTATAATGTTAAAATCTGCCTTTTCTTTTGCAAAAATATAAAACATTAAAACCGTTATTCCTTCAAAAAAAGTTAACGAGCTTTCTAACTGCACGCTTTTTAACTTTAAATATACCTCTCTTGTGTAATTAATAAGCTTTGTGTCGGAAATAGCACCATTTGACAGCTGTATTCTTTCGTTAATGTTTACAAGATGTGGAGATG
>CAJQOT010000023.1 GCA_905480015.1 uncultured Rickettsiales bacterium
AAAATATTCTATAGTAGCTCTGGGCAGGCCTGAGAGAGAACCTCTGATGTTGTTTGAGTTATAGCCTCACCTTGTGTTTTATCGTATGTATTAACAGCACGTGGTAAAATTGCCAATGCAATGGTTTTAGCACCAAATACAAGACCCATTGCAATTGCAACTGTAACAATAATAGGCCATGTAATTTTACCCATAAAAAACATTATACCAACTGCAAAAATAGCAACAGCGGCAATGACTCTTGCAATTCTGCCATTCATTATTAAAATGATTGTACAAAGTGCGTTTGTAAGTTCGGACTGATTGTTTTGATATCCACCCGTCGTAAGAGATTCTGGGTTAACGAGGACGATATTATCGGACGATGGAACGGTGTTTGCTGGATCCTCCGACAAAGCAACGAAGTTAAAGCAAAATACACAAATCAATACAATGTAGTGAAATATTTTCATACAAATCTAAATATCAGTTGTGATACTTGAGCAAGATAACACATTGTCAAGAAATTTATTATGAGAATGATAAACCCTACAATCTTCACAACCATTTAAAATTAATCCTTCATATGCTTTTCTTGCATTATAGACATTGAAAAAGTAAGAACTATACAATAGACGTTAGCCTATTGTAATTATATCTTTTTATGAAATATCCAAAGTGCATTGTAAAAGAGTATGATATTATTGAAGTAGATGAAATAGCAAGCTTACGCTTGCTATTTCATAGAGATTTATTGTCTATTGTTTTTGTATAGTGTTGTTTTAAATAGCTAATATACCTTACGATTGCATTAAAATTTTCAATGCACGCCCATCGGTAACATCACCTCCAACGCGACGCAATGTATAAAATTTAATAAATGGTTTTTCAGTAAATGGATCACGCAATAAATTCACACCTACCCTTTCTACAATATGATAGCCCTGCTTAAAGTTCCCATAGACAATCGACTTCTTACCCACACCATGCGGCATATAGTTTGTTGTATGCACTGGCACACCAAGAATTGTTGCAACATCGCCTTGTTTTTCAGATGCTCTCCAAATATAATTACCGTTTGTATCTTTTAAGAAGCGAATTGCAGATTCCGTATTCTTGTTCATAAGGTATGCTGTTTTATGTGCATAGAATGTATCAAGAGAGGCTTGTAAATTCATAATTGTTGTAAAGTTAATTACACCAGAAACTTGCTCAATTTCATCAGCATTTACACCGCTTGCAAGAGTCAATATCCCCTTTGGTTTAGATACTCCATCGCCAATTAAACAAGACTCATCTTCAGCGCGAGCAAAGGACTCACCAATTTTTGAAGCAATATACTGTTCAATGTTAATTTCTCCGTCTTCAAGTAATTTTGCCGTGGCTTTTGGTTGAGCAACAACATCATATGCCTTAATATACTTCTTCAGCACGCTTGTTGTGCCAGATGGCTCTCCCCATGTTGCCTTACTGCCATCGCTTTCAATTGCGAGGTCAAGGGAATCACATGAAACCTGTGTTACAGAGGCTAACTTCCTTAAAACAGAAAGCTTATTCACTTCCACAGAAATCAAACTTTCCATTGAAGGTGCAACCGCAAAACCTGCATCGTTTAATTGAACGCCACTTACAGAAAGTTTAGAAAGAAGGGCATCGTCACCTTTGCGAAGATATTTTAAAAATGCATCACGGTATTCACCATTAATGTCATTTCCAAAGCGAGCCTCACTGCTACTTGTTGTTTTCTTAGCTTCAAGAGTCGCAAGCCTACGCTCCATTCTTTTAAGCTTCGCCTCAAGAAGTGGATCTACCGAGCCTTTTAAGTCCTGCTCCACATCGATAGCATCTTTAACATTTCTTGCTTCATGTAAAGCATTGTTATAGTTTTCTGACATATATAAAATATAATAGTTATACACACTATACAATATACGCTTGCAATTTGAGGAAGCAGATTTTAAAGGTTTTCATTAAATCTCCATTCTGTTTCTTTGAGATGAAAAATCTTTTAACGATGGATTGAAAATATGTCAAGAGAGGGTAGTAAGTGGTTTGTTTAAAAAGAGTAAAAAATAATACACTAATAACAAAATGTAATAGTTTACACCTTGTAAATAAAAAACTTTCACAAAACCATCTTGACTTTCAAACTATATATAAACATTAATTTTGTATAAAATTATATTACATATGGCAGAAGAACAACCTTGTACGAAGTATGTGGATAATCAGGAAGTTAGCGAAGAAAGTGTCAAAAAATTATTTTTAGAAATTGCAATTTGTGGCGTACCAAATGCTGGTAAGTCTAGCTTTTTAAATGCATTTTTACAAAAAAAAAGTAGTATTGTCAGCAATAAACCTCAAACAACTAGGGTTCCAACGATTGGAGTCTTTGAAAACGATGAGATTACCATTCAATTTACAGATTCCCCTGGTGCATTTAAAGCACGAAAAGGATATAGCCTTGAGAAAATTATTGCCAAACAAGCGTGGACAGTCCTTGGAAGAAGTGAAAATGTTATGCTTTTTATTGATGGATCTCGGGAAATTTGTCAAAATACAGAATACCTTTTTCAATCACTAGAAAGGGATAAAAAAAACAATGTTATTGCAGTAATTACAAAAGCAGATTTTGCCTCTGCTAAACAAAAACTTGAACTTGCAACAACTTTAAGTAAGCGAAATATTTTTGATGACATATATATGATATCATCAAAAACAGGTGCAGGAATGCCAAACTTAATGAATTATTTTAAAAAAATCTCCACTCTTGAAGAAGTTGAGCAAGACAGCGAAATAATTCAAGACAAAGAAACATTTAGCTCGGAAATTACCCGTGAAGTAATTTTTGATAGCCTATATAGAGAGCTCCCATATTCGTGCAATGTTGTCACAACTTCCTTTGAAGAAAATGATAAAAAAATTGATATCAGGCAAGATATCCTCGTGACAAGGGAGTCACACAAAATTATTCTTGTAGGAAAAAGAGGTTTGCAAATTAAGGAAATCGGTGCGTCGTCTATTGACGAGATGGAAAAACATTTTAATAAAACGGTACACCTTTCATTAGAATGCAGAATTGATGCAAAATGGCGTGAAAATTTTACACTAGAAGTTGAATCAATGTAAATATTAATTAGACATTAATATTATCCTTCCCTTTCTTTGTTATTTCTGATATTAGCTTTGGAAGGTATTGTGTCGCTGTATATTGAGGAAATGGTCTTAGTATTTGATGAGAAATTCACTTCAACCACCTGTATAACTTATGCACTTCGTAATAAATAATACGAACGATAACGAGCATTATTTATTTATAAAGTTTTTATGTGAGTGGGATATAAGAGATTTATAATGTCTTTTTCAATTTTAAAGCTTCAACATCGCTAGATATCGCCATTGAGAATATTTTATCTGGATTTAACACCGTACCATTCTGTGCAGGGTTTCCTTTTTTAATGTTATCTACAAAATCCATACCAGAAACAACGCGGCCAAAAACAGTATATTGACCATCTAAAAAAGGAGAGTCTTTTAACACAATAAAAAATTGGCTATCGGCAGAATTGGGATCTTGTGCTCTCGCCATTGATACAACGCCTCTTTTGTGTGGAATGTCCGAAAATTCAGCAACAATGTTTTGACCTGACCCACCAGTGCCATTTCCTTGAGGGTCACCAGTTTGTGCCATAAAGCCATCTATTACACGATGAAATAAGAGGTTATCATAAAAACCAGTTCTAACCAATTGCTTAATTCTTTGAACATGCTTTGGGGCTTTCTCTGGTAATAATTCTATTACGACTACACCATCTTTTAGTTTCAAATATACGATATTTTCATAATCTTGAATATTTACAGGTGAGATAGGAGTTTTCATAGAAGCAAAGGAAAAAAGTGATATAGAAAAAAGTGATACAATTACTATTGATAAAATATGTGAGCTAAAAAACTTCTCTTTCAACATAAATGCACCCTAAAAATTAAAACCCCAGTAAACTAATGTAAGAGACTCCGAAGAGCCCCTTACCAAAACAGCTTTTAAAGGAGGTAATGTACCTTACATTAAATAAAATTTAAAAGTCAAGTAATTTTATATTTTATTTTTATTCATGTGTCGTGCACTTATGTTTTTTCTCCACATCGTAATTTTGCTGACCTTGACCTTATATTGCTTTTTATCTCTTGCTGTGTAGGTGCAATTGGTTTTTTAGTGATAATTGTAAACTGTGAATCTGCTTGTTTATTGTCTTTGTTTGTGCTGTATTTGTTTATTTTAACTTTTTGTGGTGAGTTTTGTATAAGAAAATTTTTTACAATGCGGTCTTCAAGTTCATGAAATGATACACAAACAAGCCTTCCCTTTGGCTTCAGAATATTTACGCTTGTGGAAAGTAAATGTTGAATTTCCCGCAGTTCTTGGTTAACGTATATGCGAATTGCTTGAAATGTCTTTGTTGCAGGGTGTATTTTGTAATGTTGTGGTTTGTTATATGCCTCATAAATAATTTGTGCAAGCTCTGTTGTGGTTTGAATATCTTGCTTTTTGCGTGTGTGAAATATCATTCCAGCAATTTTTTTAGCAAGGCGTTCGTTTGAATGTTCGTGTATAATAGATGCTAACTTTTCTTCACTAAAGGTATTTATTACACTGTATGCTGATATTTCGCACTTGCCCATTCTCATGTCAAGCTTTGCTTCTTTTTGGAATGAAAATCCACGGTCGGCGTTGTCAACATGCATGGAAGATATACCAAAATCTGCAACAATGCCATCTGCCTGTGCGATGTATGTTTCAATATTGGAAAATTTATCATGGATAAACTGAAATCGTTCACCAAATTCTTGGGTAAATTCTTGTGCAATTTGTATTGTTGATGGGTCTCTATCAAATGATACTACATTACATTGTGCATTTTCTAATATTGCCCTTGTGTATCCACCTGCACCAAATGTGGCATCAATGTATGTATTGCCATTTTTAGGTGAAAGGCTATCAAGCATTTTGTGTAATAACACTGGTATATGTTTCATTTCGTGTTAACAAAAACTATGTAAGTAGAAATTCTTGCTGTATGTCAAGAATGTTTTTTGCAATGCTTATTGTATACATCAAAAATAGCTTTATAATGCTCTTTTTTGTATTCCATTGTTTTTACACCTAGTTTTTTTGCATAATTATTAATTTTTTAAAACAAACACAACATTATAATTGTCAACTATTCAATAATTAGTATTGACAAATAGCCAAATTTAGTGTATTGTTTAACATAACTATTAAATAATTATATGCATATGCCACAAAACACCAATCAATCAGCAGAAATTGAAAATCAACAATCGATACCAGCGCCACAACAATTCGCTGAGATACGAGAAAAGAAAACAATAATATTATTTAAAGATAAAATTTGTTGCATATTTCAAGGTAAATATCCCAATGGTGTTCACAACACAGAAGGTGATGTTCGTGATGATATACGAAGTATGTTGTCGGAAGATAAAAACATAAAATATTTATCGTATGGGTATATGTATAGTAATAAAGGTAATGTATCTTTATCAAATGTGTCTTTATCATTTCCAATTGATGGTGATACGCCGGAGAGGTTAAACAAGTTTGTAAATTATCGTTTAATAACCCAAGAAGATGCTGACAAGGTAAACAATGTACTGATGCAGTGTAGTGAGGCTAGTGAACCTTCCGCTTTAAATAATAGCAATATAAGTGGTGGTGCTTCTGCGAGTAATTTAAGTGGTGGTGCTTCTGCAAATATTACGCCTGTTTCACAAAGTGATAGTTTGAGTAGAAGACAAAATGACAACACGCCTTCTATGGGAATGAATTAATTGATTTTATATGTTCCAACTTTACATACAATGCCTAAACAAAATATGATGTTACAATATTAAATAATCAACTGTGTTTTCACACATAAATAACCTTTTTGCTGTAGAGATTCCATAGATTCATCCGCATGGCTCTCTTCAGTAAAAAGTGCAAAACACGACGAACCTGAGCCGGACATTCTTACCATTATTGCATTTGGGTGAAATAATGCAGAAAGTGTAGCGTTAATTTTTCCATTTGTTAATAAATTTGCAGGCGTTTGCATTTCATTTGTACGAAGAATTGCGTCATCAAAACTTGTAATTGCCTTAAATGGTGTGTAAGGTTTTTGGGTTTTTGAAAAAACATTTTTTGTAAGTAGTTCGATGTTTGAGTGCACTATAATGCAGTAAAGTGTGGGTATTGTGAAGTTTGGACGAAGAAGTTCTTTACCCGTTCCATTTAATACCATTGGTGAATCACAAAGGAAAAATGGTACATCGGAACCAATTTCACTACCAATTGCAAGCAGCTTTGAATGTGTAAGTTGAATGTTATGATATTTAATTAAGAACTTTAGAACCTCTCCCGCATTACTTGATGCCCCACCAAGACCACTGCCAATTGGTATATTTTTTTTAATTTCAAATTTAAAGTTGGTATTTATTTGTGGGAAATACTGCGTTAAAGCATTAATTGTTTTGTAGATAATATCACCTTCCACCGTTGCGTTGATATAGGTAATGGAAAGCTGATTGCTTTCTAAAATATTAATTGTATCTGCTAAACTGACTTTACAAAAAAGTGAGTGCAGTTTATGTAAATTGCCCACCCTTCCTGTTATCTCTAAAAAAATATTAATTTTAGCATATGATTTCACTGTATACAATGGGGTCAAAACAGAGGATATGAGTTTATTACAAAGTTATTGAGCAAACTTGTCAATAAAAAACTTGACATCACAATTTCTTAATGAATATTAAAACAACCTATAGTATATAGAAAAATAATTATGAGAGCATCTCTTTCGTACCATCATCAAAAAATCACCTCAATGTTTATTGTGATTTCATTTGCAATATTTACACTTTGTTGCCTTATTATCACACCATCGTCGCCAGTAAATTCTTTACTTTACCCAGTGCGTCTTGCTTCATTTATTACATTTATTGTTTCATTTGGTATTTATTCATACCTTCGTGCAATCACACTATTTGGAGACTACATAAAGTGCTCAATGCTTCGTTCTGTTATTGCTAATATAGTATTGTTTGTGAATCTTTTCACATGCGTTGCAGTACTTGTTGCAATACTTTATATACACTTCTATTCAATGATATCTTTTACCAATTAACCTATGTCAACAAAGCGTACATACCAGCCTTCAAAAGTCAAAAGAAAAAGAACACACGGATTCCTTGTAAGACAACGAAATGGCATTGTTAATGCACTTCGTCGTAAAAAAGGTAGAAAGCGTATTGCAATTTAATTATTAGTATGTCATTAAAAACACCCCTTTATGCATCGCATATTGCACTTAATGCTACAGTTGTAGATTTTGCAGGATATTTAATGCCACTTCAATACAAAGGTTTAATTGAGGAACACCTATGGGTTAGGAAATCTTGCGGAATATTTGATGTTTCTCATATGGGGCAAGTTATTTTTGAGGGGAAGAATCTAAATGATATTTTTTCAAAGTTGACGCCATCTAATTTTGAGAAAGTAAAAGAAGGTGTATGTAAATATACAGTTCTCACAAATGTAAATGGTGGAATAATTGATGACCTTATCATTACCAAGATGACACAAGAACGATTTTTTGTTGTATGGAATGCTTCTAGAAAGCACGAAGATCTGCAAAATGTTTTACAACACTTCCCAGATACTCAACATACCATACTTAACGACCGTGCATTAATTGCTATTCAGGGAGTAAAAGCCTTTGAAGTTCTTGCCAATATTTTTCCCCAATATGAAGATGTAAAATATATGCATGCTATTGAATTTGAGCATGAAAAATATGGACATATTTTCTTAACAAGAACAGGTTACACAGGTGAAAGAGGATTTGAAGTTTCTGTTTCTGCGGAACTTGCACCACAACTATGGGATGAGTTGTTACAAGACGATAGTGTTCGCCCAATTGGTCTAGGAGCAAGAGACACCTTACGCCTTGAAGCTGGATATCCATTGTATGGCAATGATATTGACCTTAACACAACGCCAAAGCAGGCAGGAATTGGATGGGCAATTTCTAAAGAACACTTTGGGTTTATTGGTAATGATATTATTTTAAATGATGTCCCAAAAACGAAGCGTGTTGGCATTATTCTAGAAGACAAAGGTGTGTTGCGTGCAGGGTATGAAATTTTTAATGATGAAAAAAGCGTTGGCAAGTTAACAAGTGGCGGATACTCACCCGTGCTTGAGCGATCCATTGGTCAGGCTTATGTCCCTGTTGAATTTGAATTAGGTCATGCTGTATATATACAAATTCGTGGTAAAATGCTAAAGGCGACGGTAAGCAATCTTTCATTTGTAGAAACTAACCCTAAATAAATGCTATTAGCCTGCATTTCTGTCAATTTAATGATGCTTTGTTTTATTAAAGTCAAAACTCCAGCACTATCGTTTACATTTCGCGGAGCATTAAAGTATTACACGCCAAGCAAGCGTTTTTATTTGTATCTTTTTTGTTATATATCTTTCGCATTGTTTTGTTTGTGCTTTTTGCTTTTTGATGATATTGTAGCTTTCTTGTGTTATTCTGTAATATTGTTTGGATTTTTTATTGTTTATAAAAAAGAGATTAATTGCAATAAAACACTATTCTCACGCATCAAACCACGGTATCGCAAATATTTAAAATACTTTAAAGATCCACGCAGTTTTTCAGACTATATTATACATTTTATCATTTTTATATTGGCTCTTTGCACAATAATTTTAGCAATATTAATTGCTTCATCAATGTTTCATGAATTTTGGAAATTTCTTCAATTTGTGAACATCTTTGATTTTCTTACAGGGACATACTGGTGGCCAACAGAGTACAATATCATTGGCGGTAAAGCTTTTGGTATAATACCTTTGTTCGTAGGAACTATTATGACTGCATTAATAGCTGTGCTATTTGCAACGCCTATATCAATTATGGTTGCAGTATATACTGCTGAATATGCTTCACCAAAAATTTGTGGTAAAATTAAGTTTATATTGGAGATACTTGCAAACATTCCAACGGTTGTCTATGGTTTTTTTGCGGCATTTATTCTTTCCAAGTGGCTGTATAAATTATCAAACATTATTGATTACCAGTCTTTTTCCGCAGAAAGTGCTTTAGTTTCTGGCGTTGTGGTTGGTATTATGATTATGCCATACATGATTACCCTCATAGATGATGCTTTTCGTGCAGTACCAGCGGAAATTCGCCACACGGCAATTAGCTTGGGAGCAATTAAACATGAAGTTGTTGGGAGAATTTTAATAAGCATTATTGCACCTAGCATTGCAAGTGTTATTATTATCGCTCTTTCACGAGCAATTGGAGAAACAATGATTGTTGTTATGGCGGCGGGATTAATGGCAAATATGACTCTATCGCCCCTTGAACCAATTACTACGGCAACCGTACAAATTGTGACCATTCTAACAGGAGACATTGAATTTAATAATCCGAAAACTCTTGCCGCATTTGGTATTGCCTCCGTTCTTTTCTGTATAACCTTAATATTCAATATAATTTCAATTTGGATTTCCAAAAAGTTTGAAGTTAGGCTATGATATACAGAGATCCGCCATCGTTAATACTACAAAATTTTTTGTGCCTTGATGTTGGATCTAAAAAAACTGGCATTGCTTATAATTTTGGATATCACTCTATTGCTTTTCCGTGGAAGGTTGTTCCAACTCAAGAAGTTGCTAGCACTTTACAAGGCATTCAAAAAGAATTTAAAGTAATAGCAGGCATTCCTTTGGCATACCCTGAAGGTGATAGTTATCAGTTTATTGATAAATTTATTGGTGTGCTTCAAAATTATTTTCCACATTGTGATTTCATTTTATGGGATGAAACATCTTCAAGTGATATAGTGCGTAAGGCGTACAAACATGGGAGGAAAGGTTTTAGTAAAAAATTTCACAACAACTATGATGCAAAGTCTGCTAGTGTAATTTTATCACATTTTCTTAGTTGTAACTTTTAAAGTATAAAAATTTTCTTGACCGATCTACTAAAGTTAATATTTTTAAGTTTTAAGTAGTTTGTAATATTTATCTGTGCTTCCGCGTTGTTAATCAATATTTCTACACCACTCACAAGCTTTCCTTCGTGTAGAATGTTTTTTATCATAATAAGATTCATTGGACATTTGACATTTCGTAAATCTAGCATATGATTTTGCATTATTGAATGAAAAATATGAAAAAACTTTATAGTGCTATTGAGGTAATTATTAAAGAATGCAACCTTAAAACTGAAGACGATGAAGAATTTTGCTACAAAGTTGCCAAAAGAATGCAGGAAAACTTTTGTGGATATAAAGCTGATTTTTCGGAGATTTTTAAAAATCGAATTCTAAATAAAAATAAAATATCTTCTGCAATTGAATTTAAGAAAGTACGCTTTACAAGTCACTGCCTTCATCATATGACACCTATCATTGGGTATATCAATATTTCTTATGCACCAAATGAATATATTGTGGGGTTTTCACGAATTATTGAGTGTGTTAACGCCTTTACACAGCGCTTGCAATTGCAGGAAAATCTTACAGTGGAAATTGCTGAGTGTATCAATAAAAATATTACTCCTAAAGGTGTAATGATAGAGGTGGTGGCAAGGCATTATTGTATGCAAAAATCACCAAATGATACAATGCCACAAATCCGCACTTGCCATAAAATTGGAGAGATTTAACTTTAATATAAATTAACCCTTAATGTGTTGTAACATTATTCTTAAGCTTTCGGCAAGTGTATAATTTGTGGTGTTGACAATAATTGCATCTTTTGCTGGCTTGAGAGGGCTTTCCTTGCGATTTTCATCTTGCTCGTCTCGTTTTATTACCGCTTGCAGAATGTTTGTAAAGTTAGACTCCACACCGCTTTGCATCTCTTGTTCGTATCTTCTTTTTGCTCTTGCTTCAGGGGAGGCAGTTAGGTAAAATTTGAAATCAGCATTTGGTAAAATATGCGTGCCAATGTCCCTTCCTTCTAAAATTACAGGGTTATGAAGGCCGGCGAACTCCCTTTGAAAATGCAAAAGGTTTGCACGCACTTGCGGTATTGCGGAAATTTGTGATGTCAATTGACTGTTTTTTTGGGAATAAATTTCTGGGTTATTTCCGTGTTTTTCTAAAAATTGTAAAAAGTTTGATGAATGTTCTACCGCTTCTTCGTTGGTGCTTTTGCCTTGAATGGAAAATGCGACGACACGGTAAAGCTTCCCAGTGTTAAGGGTTATAGCTCCAATTTCCTTTGCGAGGAGTTTTGTTAAAGTTCCCTTGCCTGCTGCTGCGGGGCCGTCAATTGCTATTTTCATATATTGGTCTATCTACGCCGTAATGTGCTTTCCTATGGCAATTTGCACAAAGTGCAACACAATTTTCCATTGTATGTGGTTTAACTTTCTCCTCTTTACACTGGGCATAATACTTTATATGATGCATTTCTAAATATACCTCGCCATCTTCTTTTATAAAAGACTTTTTATTGCTACAATTTTTATTTTCACATTGGTTTTTTGCTCTATTTAGAATTTCTTGCTTTAAGCCTTGTGGAAAATGCATTCGCAACTCTATTGTTACTTCCTTGGTATGATAACTTAATGTATCATTTTGCAGAATTTCTTCAATTTCATTAGCTTGGGTTGTTAAAGTTTCTAAATCTTTTTGCCAGTTAAAAGACCATACTTTCTCTAGCTCACCTTTCAACCTATCACATCTTTCTTTCTTTGGTGTACTTTTAATAATACCTGTATCTTCCTCATCTGTTCGATATTGAACGCCTTCAAACAACCTGTGAAAAGGTTTGGGTTCATATGAGTGGTTAATGACTGTTGTAATAATTGGAATATCATCCTCAATACATTCTTGGGAGATATCCCCTAGGTAATTATATATTGACACATCAGAGTTTTGGTTACCAAAGTGTGAAAATACTACACTGTATTCATCTTTTAACATTTGGCAAAAATTTTGTGCAGTAATGCATTCTTTTTTTACTACAACACCATACAGTGCATTCCAAATTGCTTCATACTTTCTCTGTCTATTCATAGACTACCCCTTTTTAACCTTTTCACCAGTGTAAAGTTGACGCGGACGCGAGATTTTCCTTGGGCCAGAATAGAATTCATACATTTGAG
>CAJQOT010000024.1 GCA_905480015.1 uncultured Rickettsiales bacterium
AGTTTACCATATAATTTGGTTTGTATGTTTTTTGAGCATAATAAAGAAGCTCTGCCAATACCAATCTACCTTCTGCATCGGTATTTAAAACTTCAACTGTTTGCCCTGATGCTGATTTGAGAATATCTCCTGGGCGGTATGCCGAGCTATCTACCATATTTTCAACAAGTCCAACTAAAGCTACAACATTTGTTTTTAATTTGGCGTGTGATATTGCTCTAATTGAAGAAAATGCAACAGCAGAACCTCCCATATCAATTTTCATATCTTCCATTGCGTTCGCAGGTTTGATTGACATTCCTCCAGAATCAAAACATACTCCTTTTCCAACTATAGCAAGGTCATATTCTGATTTTGCCAAGTTACCTTTGTATTCCATAATTACCATTTTTGATTCTTTATTGCTTGCCCTTCCAACTGCAAGGAGTAGATTCATATTAAGTGCCTGCATTTCTTTCTCCCCTAGTATCTTTACTGTGACATTATCGTTGAATGCATAGGATATAATATTTGAGTATGATTCGGGGTTGAGGTCTGTTGATGGGTAGTTTACAAGATGCCTTGCAAGCATAGTATTAGTTGCAAGGTTAGTAATTTCTTGAATTTTTTCACTTGAAATTGTTTCAATATTAACTCCCTTTACACTTGGATCTTTATCGTCAATTTTCTTGCAGAAGAAATCATTAAAGCGGTAATTTCTTAAGAGAAGACCATATACAATAGAAGACTGCGTTTCAATGTTAAGCGTTGGCATGAACAAGTTTATATCTGTTATTTTATGACCATTTAAAATATTGCACAAAATTGATCCCACTTCTTGTTGCTCTGCTATTGTTTCTTTTTCTAAATTTTTTGCAACTAAGTATACAACATAATGCTTACCATTTATTAGAATATGAGCACTTTGCAATGGCTTTCCTTCAAAGGAGTGTGTATCAGCAAGGTATTTAATGATTTGTTCTGCATCTTGTGGAAAATGCTTTTTAATTTCTTCTTTGTACGATATGCTATATAAAATGATGGTGTTGTCTGCTGTTGAAGAGGTGCGAATTTGAACTTTTGGAAGATATTTGATTGCACTTGTATAAAAACTTTGGAAATCCATTTTTATGGGGAAAATTTATTTCCTAAAAAGTTCCACAAATTAACTTATTGTCAAGTTTTTTATTTTAATCTATGTCTTAAATAATATTTACTTTCCTCCTATGTTTTGTAAAACTTCGGATTGTATTAGAATAGAATAATATATTATATACAACTATCTACACATAATGAACTGATCTCTTGCTTTTGTGAAAGATGGAGGAGACAATTGATTACTCTGAGCTTTAAAATCTTTTTCTCTATCTTTAAGAAGTTCAACAATTGCCTTTGGCAACCTTTTTAACCTTAGTCCAACATTTGCATTACATAGGTTTGTGGTACGTCCTGTGTATATCTCTTCTTTCTTCATTTCTTTTTGAAATTCTATAGCTAGCTTTTTGCCAGTATGATTTTGAGGATTTTGAGCATCAGAACGATAGCCTCCATCATTTATTGATTTTATTATTATATATGATAAATCTTTTAATGATATAGAGTGTTGATTTGCTAGACTTACTAGGGTATTTACCACTATATTCTGTGTATCTTTTTGTGTTTTTTTAGTAGATATCCACAAATCATCTATGTTCCTCCTTTTTTCTTGATAGAGTGGAGTAATTTTACATCCTTTCTCTTCTGTGTGAGTAAAATCTCGTTCTTTACAGTATTTAATTGCGTGTAAATTTTTCCAATTAAATAATTGTCTATCTTGGTATTTATCAGGTTTGTTGTTTGTAAAATGAGCAAGATTTCCGAGTAGTGTTGGTGTGTAAGATTCTTTTGTGCCTGATGATAAATCATCATCAATGAGTTTGTGGGTATCTGGTACTTGTGTTCGTAAAACTTTTTCAGATCTATCAGATGGTTGTATACCTCTTTGTAAGGCTAATTTTTTTGGTGTTGTTACACCTTCTTGCAAGTAATTTATATCAGATTGTACATGTAAATGTTTGTTATGCCTCCAATAATACTGTTGCTTTGCACGCTTCTGATTTTCTTGCTTGCTTGTTAGAAATGTGATTAATTCAGATTGAATATTTGGCTTTAAGAAATATCTAGGATCTTGAAAGTTAAAAATTGCGGTTTTTCCTTCTTTCCCTAGATCTTTTATTTGACGTAATGTTATACTATCTTTATTTTGTTCTTCAACAAGCCCTTTACTTACCATAAATTCTACTATCAATCTAAAAGTATGCGTTTCAAAACATTCTTTATTGTTTGTTTTGCAAAGAACATCATTTAGTGTAATACCCTCTACTTCTGTTTGATGATGATGTACCCAATGTTCCCAATGTTGAAATTCATAAGTATGTGCAAAGTATTCACCTATATGACGAAGTAATGTTGATAATAATACGCTATTATGGGTGAATGGATCAAAAAATACCTTCTTGTCTTTATCATTAACTTGTTGCAGTTCAATTGTATTAAGGGTTTTGTTGTCAGATAATCCGTATTTAAATTGTAACAATAACATGTCAATTGCTTCATCTTGTGTCATAGAAACGTCATGTGCTTTATATTCTTTAATATACTCATTTGGCATAATGGATTTTGCATCTTCTGTAATTTGAATATCTGCTTGGATGTCTTCAAAAGTGCTATCTATACATTGTTTAGGCAATAATTCTACACTATTTGGTATTTGGTATCCAAGTGCACCCATATGTACTAAAGCTTCCATTGAATGTAAATTCTTGCTATGAAATTCAGTATTAAATGTTGGCTTTACATAATAAACTTTTTCCCCCCAGATTTAAGTGTACAAGTGCAACGGTATACTGGTTCGTAACGTTTAAGTGCATCATAAAAAAGATTTTGATAGAATTCGAAGTTCTGTACAAAACTATATATCTCACAGAACCGAATATTTTCCTGCAAATTAGACATAGTAAACTCAATGTTATATTTAGATTGAAGATTTTCCTCCCCACTTGCATAACACGGATGTATAGTTCTCAGATATTGAGGTATTGGTCGCACTGGCGTCAGTTCAATAACATCAATATTATTATGTTGCTCTTTCAATGTACTCTTAACTTTTTCCTGAATTTTTCTCTCTAACGAATCAATAAAATCCTCTTGTGTAGCCATGTAAATATATTTTAAATTGTTATAAATTAAACATTAGTTAGTACATTGCTAACAGTGTAGCATACTTTTTGTGATAATGGTAGGAAAACTTTTCATATACTTGGATTATACCCAATAATTCATTAAAATTTTTGCTTTCAAGCTCTTTCCATTCCCACAAATCAGGAAATGGCAAACCAAACAAGCTTACTCCATTTGGTATAGCACATTGCGCCTCCCTTATATACGCCAAATGTTTTGGTTAAAATTCTCCGTCCACACCTTTGAATTTTTCAACAAACATGGATATTTTGTTTAACACACTTTGCTTTTTAGGTAAATAATTTGGGTTTAATGGGCTCATGTTAGGCAAAATGGCTTTTAGCTCTGTGCCATTTTCAGTTGCAAATTCTCGCCTTACAGAAGTTGATATATAACGCCTCGCCTCTTCTTTATTTAGATTTTCAGATTCTATCAATTCTTCCACTTCACGCTTTTGTTCAATTCTGGCAAATGTGTAAAAAGCATCAAGAATACTTGCTTTATCAGTAATTTGGTCAATATTTGTTTGGCTGATGAAATCAATTATCAAATTCTCTTTGGCTCTATTTCCTATGCTGGAGCGTATCACTTGCCTTACATCTTCAACCAATGCAACCTTATCTTTTACTTGTTTGTTTTTTTCAAAAATTTGTTCCAATATATAATCCAAGTTAATTTCTTGTGATTTGAGTAATTCAACTTCAAAAATTATATCATTCCAATCTGTATGTAATTGCTCTGCTTCATTTCCAGATTTTTCCTTGTGCAACCAATCTCTTATATCATTGTAAGTAGATTTGTAATCTTGCAGCATACGCTTTGACGGAATATTAATTGTTTTTAATTTATTAATATCATCATCACTTAAATAGTATTTTTCTTTAAATGCTTCCAATTGAGCAACATCGCTCACATTAACATCTTGCAAAGCTTTCAAGCTTGAAAATTCATCATAGTTTTGTAAAATGTTTTCTACGCGCAAATATTCACCAAATAACTTGCAAAAAGTTTTTTTATCAGCCTCTTTAATAATCGTTTTAGTATTGGGAAAGCACTCTTGCAATTCCGTCACAACATCTACAAAGCCACGACGATCCTCCCCAGTTATTTTATCACAAAAGCCATTCATATACTCTTCGTAGCTTTTTTCAAGAACAACATTTTTAGTATTTGTATTACCAAATAAAGCAATGGCATCAATTGTTGCCTGTTCTAAATCACGAAATGTAATAATATTTCCAAAAGTTTTGGTTGCATCATAAATACGGTTTGTGCGTGAATAAGCTTGTATTAAACCATGATAGCGTAGGTTTTTGTCAACAAATAATGTATTAAGAGTTGGGGCATCAAAGCCTGTCAAAAACATTCCAACCACAATTAATAAATCAATTTCTTGCGACTTAACACGCTTAGCTAAATCACGATAATAATTTTGAAACTCTTTGCTATCTACACTAAAATTAGTTTTAAAAAATGAATTATAATCTTGAATTGCAGCAGTCAAAAATTCTTTTGAACTATTGTTCATAGCACTTACATCGAAGCTTTCATCTACAATATCACCAATTGAACCCTGTGCTTCATTGGCATTAAATGAAAATATTGTTGCAATTTTTAAAGGTTTTTCACTGTCTTTTTGCAATGAATTAAGCGTTTCGTAATATAACTTTGCCGCTTCAATGCTACTAACTGTCAACATGGCATTAAACCCTTTATTCTTGTACATGCGGTGCGTTTTTGTGCAAAAATTATTTAAAATATATTTAGATATTTCCAAAACTCGCTGTGGGTGTAAAAATGCTTTTTTGGTTTCGGAGGCGGTTAGCTTTGTTTCATCTTGTTCTGTTTCTATGCTTTTAAATTGAGGTCGAACATCGTTGTAATCTACCTTAAATTTAAGCACTTTTTCATCACGAATTGCGTCGGTTATAACATAAGAATGTAATTCGCAACCAAAAACACTCTGTGTTGTTTCCGCACCTATGGCATTATCGGGGAAAATCGGCGTACCCGTAAAACCAAATTGATAGAATTTTTTAAACTTTTTCTTTATGTTTTTTTGTGCTTCACCAAATTGGCTGCGATGACATTCATCAAAGATAATAACAACATGTTTATTGTAAACATTCAAACCATCTTCGGTTTTCATTAAATTATGAAGTTTTTGTATTGTTGTAACAATAATTTTATTGTCATCTTTGTTCAAATTTTGTTTAAGTTCAGCGGTGCTGTTTGAACCATTGACGCTATCGGGTGAAAAACGCTGATACTCCTTCATTGTTTGGTAATCAAGGTCTTTTCTGTCTACCACAAAAAAAACTTTATCAATAAAATCAAACTTGGTTGCCAACCTTGCAGCTTTAAAGCTTGTAAGAGTCTTTCCAGAACCAGTTGTGTGCCATACATAGCCCCCGCTTTCGGACTTGCTCCAATTTTTAGCTTGATATGAACTTTTAATTTTTCGCAGAATGCGTTCTGTTGCGGCAATTTGATAAGGACGCATAATTAAAAGTGTATCATTTGCATCAAATACAGAGTAGTGAAGTAAAATATTAAGCAGTGTATTTTTTTGAAAAAACGTTTCCGTGAAATCTTTTAAATCTTTTATTCTATCGTTTTTCGACTTAGCCCAGTTCATTGTAAAATCAAAGCTGTGTTTATTACGCTTTGTGGTATTGCCAAAGTAACGGGTATCAGTTCCATTTGAAATAACAAAAATTTGCAAATATTTAAACAAAGAATCTTCACTATTGAAACTTTCCTTGCTGTATCTGTGAACCTGATTAAAAGCCTCACGAATATGACCACCACGCACTTTTAATTCAATTTGTACCAAAGGCAAGCCATTTACCAAAATTGTGACATCGTAACGGTTAGCATGCTTTCCAGTTTGTTCAAACTGTTGAATAACTTGCACTTTGTTGCAAGAGATATTGTTTTTATCAAGTAGATAAATGTTTTTAATGTGACCGTCATCAAAGGTAAAATCATGAATGTAGTCATCATGAATTTTGCGGGTTTTTTCAATAATGCCGTCGCTTGGTTTGTCTAAATAGTTTTTAACAAATCGTTGCCATTCGTTATCATTAAACTGCACGGCATTTAATGCTTCCAATTGAACACGCACATTTGCAAGCAGTGCCTTGGGTTTAGTAATTTTCACAAACTCATAACCTTGTTTGACCAAATCCTCAATAAATTCCCGCTCAAGGGCTGCTTCTGTTTGATACTTCCCATCGCATTTCCATTGCCGTTCGTAATGGTCAAGAACAATATAATTTGTGGTTTCTGCAATTGGTTTTTGC
>CAJQOT010000025.1 GCA_905480015.1 uncultured Rickettsiales bacterium
CTCAGTTAGAATTAAAATCAAGTCAAATTCACACTTCTCATTTTCTTTTTAATACTATGGACACCCCTGCCATAGAGGATCGCTTAAGTAATTTAGAACTGCATACAAAAATAACAATGACAAAAAATAATAGTTATGACACATATTTCCCTATAATTAATGCAGAATTAACAAAGCTTTCATTCGACTTGGACACACTGCCAAGTGTTAAAGACTTAACGGGTAAATTAGAATTTAAACACACCAAAAACGCCTTTGTTTTTGGTCTCAAAGATGTTATTGGAGAATTACCGCACGGCAAGGCTTCAATAAATGGAAGCGTTTTGATTCCTAAAGGTTTTAAGACTTTAGATGTAAAGGTTAAAATGGACTTATCATCTTTACCAATAGATTATGTTGAGGACTTGATTAATGAAATGAAGGACTTAGACCTTTTAGACGCTAAGCATAGAAAGAAAGAAGAAATGACTTTAGTCAATGGGGTTTTATATATTTCTGGTATTCTAGAGCTTTACCCATTTGCCGTGCATAATGCAGAGATAACTTCTAACTTACTATCATTTTCAATGTGTGCAACACACGCCGCAAATGCAAAAATGTGTGTAGACTGATGGTTAAGCTCAGAACTACCTTTAAATCCACCATCGTATTGTTGCTGTATAAACCATGTGGAGATGTCTCCAGAAATAAATTTTGGATTCATGTAAATTGACTGCAAAAATGTAATGTTAGTATCAAGTCCGTCAATCACAAATTGATTCAACGCCTCCACCATACGCACACGAGCCTCTTCCCGTGTTGCACCATATGTTATAAGTTTTGCAATCATTGAATCGTAATATGGGGTAATGGAAAGACCAGCACGAATACCACTGTCAATTCTAACAAACTTTGTTTCTTTTGGCTTGATGTATGACACAATCCTGCCAATTGATGGCAAGAAATTCTTCGACGGGTCTTCTGCACAAATTCTTGACTCAATTGCCCAACCATTAATTTTAATGTCCTCCTGTTTAAATTCAAGCTTTCTACCTTCAGCGGAGTATATCATTTGCTCGATAAGATCTAAACCTGTAATATATTCCGTCACAGGGTGTTCAACCTGCAAACGAGTATTCATTTCAAGGAAATAGAAATTATGGTTTGAATCCATAATAAATTCCAATGTTCCCGCAGAATCATAACCAACTTCCTTTGCCAGTTTAATAGACTGCTTATACATTTCCTCACGAACTTCCGGCGTAACAAATGAACTTGGTGCTTCTTCTAAAACTTTTTGATTGTTTCGCTGAATAGAGCACTCCCTTTCACCCAAACACACCACATTACCGTGCTTATCTGCAATTATTTGTATCTCAATGTGTCTTGGTCTCTCAATATATTTTTCAATAAAAATTCTACCATCACCGAATGATTTCTCACCTTCATTTGTCACCGATACAAACGAATGAGCAACTTCAGATTCTTCATAGACAACTCTAATTCCCTTGCCACCACCACCTGCCGATGCTTTTAGAATTACAGGAAATCCAACTTCCTTGGCAACTTTCACAGCATGTTTTTCATCTTTGATAACATCTTGACAACCAGGAATAATATTAACTCCTGCCTTTTTTGCAATATTTTTAGAAGTAATTTTGTCCCCCATTGAACGCACAGCTTGTGCATTGGGACCTATGAAACCTATGCCATCCTTTTCAAGGCGTGCAATAAATTCAGCGTTTTCAGAAAGAAATCCATACCCAGGGTAAACAGCATCAACACCTGCCTGTTTTGCAACTGATATAATTTTTTCTATATTAAGATAGCTATCTTTCGCAGCAGCAAGACCTATATAATAATTTTCATCTGATAGCTTCACAAATGGGTAGCTAGCATCTGGTTCTGAATAAACGGCAACGGTTTTGATATCCAGTATTTTACATGTTTTAATAGCGCGTACCGCAATCTCACCACGGTTGGCAATAAGAATTTTAGAAATTGTCTTCATTTTCTGTAAGTATACTTTTATTGGCTTTAGAAGAGTATCGCTTTTTATAATGTCAACTTTTTTTGTTTATGCTATCTTTATAAACATACAAAAAATCAATCTTCAAAAGAGAAAAAGAAGCTTGACAAAATTACTTTATCACATTACATAAATGTAATTATTCATATCAAAAATGCTATTTTCCATTGCAAACGCAGCCGATGTCACTGAAACAGCTACCTCTCAAGGTGGAATTATGAACTTTTTACCACTTATCGCAATTTTTACAGTCTTTTACTTCCTTATGATTCGCCCTCAAAGCAAAAGGGTTAAAGCAGAAAAAACAATGCGTGATAACCTAAAAATTGGCAACAAAGTTATAACAACTAGCGGAATTTTTGGCACAATTACTGAAATTGACAGTGAAGCAGAACTTATTTCTATATCTATATCCAAAGGAACCGAGGTAACAATGTACAAGTCTTCCATTGCAAGCATTCTTAACACTAAAGAACCAGAAAATACAAAAACACCGAAAAAGATTAAAGCAGATAAGTCTCAAGTAGATGCATCACAAAATACGGATACCCCAGAAAACAAAGGCTAATAACACACACACATTCTTATTATTGTTTTTGGAACAGTAGGCGGACGCACAACTGGAACATAAATACCTTCACTTAGAAGTGTTGATTGAAATTCCTCTGCTTCCACCACTGTTTCAAATTCCTTCGTTAAAATTGCCGATCCACAAAATTTCATTTCATATTTATTTGCTAAATTTTCTACCCTCTCAAGCATTCTACCATAGTTTTTGCAAACATATTTAAATGCACAAAAATTAAAGAATAAAATATAATCTGGTAAAACTGTTGAATATATCTGCGTTCTTCCAAAGTTTGCAATCGCAGAAATAATATTTTCATTTCCACAAACATACCCACCAAATCCCGCACAAGATTTAGAAAAAGTTCCAACCTGAATATGCAATAAATACGAAATTTTATAACATGGCAAAACCCCAAGACCATGTGCATTATCTGTAATTAATACTGCCCCATATTTTTTTGCAAGATGCACATACTGATCAACATCTATAACCACTCCCTGCATTGAAAAAACAGTTTCCGTCAATATAACAATTTGAAAGCCCTGATATTTTAGTAATAATTCATCAAGGTGTGTAATATCATTATGATTAAACCTAATAATACGAGACCCAACCACAAACGCACCATCAATCCAAGAAGCATGAATATGGCGATCTGCTAAAATGATGGTATTTTTCTCACATATACCTTGCAAAACTCCAATTGAAGCAAGATATCCCGAGCTAAAAATCAAAGCTTTTTCTGCATTATATGCCTTCGCCACAACATTCTCAAGCTTTTGATGCAATTTAGTATATCCATTTATATACTTTGAGGCACATTTCGATTTTCCATAAAAAATAACAGCATATAGGTGCCACAGCCTTGCTTTTATTGAGCCTGACAGTAGCAAATAATCATTCGATGAATAATCGCATTGTGTATTAATTGGTAATTTTGTTTGACGAAAAGTGCCACATTGCTTTCTGAGATCTAGTTTATGTATAATATTTTGTAAAATATCCATACTCAATATTATATATGCTTTCTTTTGAGGAAATCTTCACGAATTGTTTTTTCTTGTCCATCGGAAAATTTTGTCGTTACAAGTGTCCCGACTACTTTGACAACCGTTCCAATGCCAAATTTAGCATGTGATACCAAATTTCCAACATAAAAATTGCTTTCTTTTTGTGCAACAAACGCATGTGCAACAGGCGACGAAAAATCTTTCGACTTCTGTACTCTCGTGTAGCTGTCATACCCTCCATATGATGAATTATCTGAAAATTCAATAGACTCCTCTGCAAATTCAAGAATTTCATCTAAAAACATAGATTTCTCCGTAGAAAATGAAAACCCTTGCCTAGCAAAAGAAAATTTGGTGCTTGAGATATGAAGTTTCTCACGGGCTCTTGTCGTTGCAACATAAGCAAGGCGTCGCTCTTCCTCGATTCCTGCAAGCCCAAGCTCCTCTACTGTGCGTTCAGAGGGAAATAAACCTTGATTCCAACCTGGCAAAAAAACAAACGGAAATTCTAGACCTTTTGAGGCGTGAATTGTCATAATATTGACCGCATCATTGTTGTTTTCATTATCATCTACACTGGTTGCAAGGGAAACATAGTCTAAAAATTCCTCCGCTGTTTCAAAAGATTCTAATGTTGTAAGGAGTTCATTGATATTCTCAACTCTTTGTTCGAATGATTGATCGTCGTCTTTTTTTAAATACTCTTCATACTCAATCTCTTTCAAAGCATATTTTATAACGTTTGCAATGCTATCGCTGTTAAGCTTTTCTCTCCATCTATGAATTTGTTTGCCTAAAACTTCTAATTTATTCATTGCCCTTGTATGTAAGCCAGAATCTGCTCTAATTAATTCCGTTTCGCTGATGCCTTGATTGTGCTCGCCAACCTTGGTATTATTTCCTCCAAAAAATAAATCATCTTGGGAGGAGTGTGAGTGATTGGAAGGTGTGTCGACTATGTTACAAGTTTGTAATGTAAGTATTTCTGTGAGTAAATTTGTTTGATGTTTGCGTGCAAAGTCATAAAGTTTGTCAATGCTAGCATCGCCAATACCTTTTTTTGGAGTAGCAATCACTCGTTCTGTTGCAAGGTCATCTTCCGATGAAACAAGTACTTTAATATACGCAATGATATCTTTAACTTCCCTTCGCTCATAAAACCGTAAACCACCGATGATTTTGTATGCAATTCCTGCAAAAACCATGCCCTCCTCAATTGATCTTGTTTGACGAATTGTTCGCACAAGGATGCCAATATCTTTGTTGTTATACTTATGGTTAAATTCTTGAATTGTATTTGTTATTGCCCGTGCCTCAGCTTTAGAGTCTTGATATACATTAACTTTGACTGTGTCCGTCTGTGATGTTTCCGTCCACAATGTTTTGCCGTGCCTTCCAGTGTTGTGTTGAATTAATTTTGATGCAACATTTAAGATGTCTTTTGTTGAGCGATAATTCTGTTCTAATTTAATAATTTTTGCATTTGAATTTTCTTTTGAAAACCCAAGAATGTAAGATATATTAGAGCCACGCCACCCATAAATTGATTGGTCATCGTCGCCAACGCAGGTTATATTTTTGTTTTCTCCTGCAATTAACTTTATCCATTTTTGTTGAAGAGAGTTAATGTCTTGATACTCATCAATCAAAATATATTTAAAAAGGTTTTGGTATGATGAGCGAATTTCTTGATTATTTTTAAGAAGGTCAACGCAATTGAAAATAAGATCGTCAAAATCCATTCCGTCAAGGCGTTTGAGCTCCTTTTGGTATTCCTCGTAAATTTTAACCATTTTAATCTTGGTGTATGTATCTGGAAAGTTATGCAAGGCACCTTCAAGTTCGTGGGGCTTGATGAAGTTTTCTTTAATTTTTGAAATATACCCTGAAACGGTTTGTGGCTTGACATCATCTACAATTTGTAAGCGTTTAAGCAGGGACGCTATTACTTTTTTTTGGTCGGAGCTATCTAGTATTGTAAAGTTTTTTGTGTACCCTATTACATCTGCGTATCTTCGTAACATTTTTAATGCCATGCGGTGGAATGTCCCGATGTTTAAATATCTTCCTTCAATTTCTACTAATTTTTGGACACGCTCTAGCATTTCGCTTGCCGCTTTGTTGGTAAATGTAACAGCGAGTATTTGGCTAGGCATTGCTAATTGCCTACGCAAAATTTCCGCAATTTTTTCTGTAATAACGCGCGTTTTTCCACTGCCGGCACCAGCCAGTACAAGCAATGGTGCATCAAAATGTGTTACTGCCTCATGTTGTTTAGTATTCATAGTTAGCGCCTTCCTTTTGCTGCTGCTTTTCTTTTTTCTGTGTCTTTTGTTGATTTATTTTTGCCTTTACTTACACCTGCTGCTTTTCCGCCACTTGAAAGATTGCTTTTATTTATTGCATCTTCTGCTCCGATCGCGCTGTATGGACTATTTGGTGATGTGCTTGTAGCATTTGTTAGGTTACCTTTAGCCTGTGTTTGTTTTTTTGGAACATTTGTTAGTGTGTGGTTCTGGATATTTTCTGTCGTAATCTCATACTGATTAATAACACTTTGAGCAAAATACGCATCAATAACTGAAAATGCAGTACCTAGAAGTGAGCTATTAGCATAGGCAGGTTTCAGTGCTTTGAATAATCGTACAGACTCTTCCCATAGAATACTGTTCAATACATGATTGTCTATTTTTTTACCTCCTAGGTCTAAAGCGTGTAAAATGGTAGTTCTCAAGTGAGTTTTTAATGTTGCTGGATTACTGTTGCATGTTTCGTCCTTGCCTTTTGCGTAAGCGTGTATTTGTGCTATAAATTCTTTACCCTCTTTTGTATCAATATTTGCCCTGTTGTCACTCTTTATTATACCCTTTATTATACCCTTTCTTTTATTTGCATCCTGATCCTCTACGCCTGGAAACAATGTTTCATCTATATATCTTTTTACTTTTTCTGCTGCTTCTTCTCTTACTTTATGTGCTGTGGCTTGTTTCTTTTTAGCGGCTGATGGCATATCCCGAAGCTTAGGATTGGAATTAGGATTAGGAGGCAGTGGTCTCTGCTGTTTTAATGCATTTGCCCGCAAACTTTCTGCTGTTTTTAGTGCTGTGATCTTATTATTTAATTCTGCTAGTGTCAATCGTAATAAGTTTAGTCTATCAGCTTTGCTATTATTATAGGCATTTTCGTCTTCACCTAATATATAACGGTATCCTATGACATTATTATCACGCTCATATTTATCGTCTCCTTCTGGTAATTGTATTGCTTCATATTCCGCTATGCGATTTTCTATCTCACGGACTGTGCTTTCTATCTCGCCGTCGAGTCTTTCTACTGCTTCTTGTGCTTCTACTGCTTCTTGCTGTAGTTTTTCTAATTCTGCTCTTTCTGCTTCTGCTGCTGCTTCTGCTGCTCTTACGGCTGCTGCCTGTGGTGAAAGAGGAGCGTCTGCTTCTTCGTCTGCTTCTTCTCTTTCTGCTGCTTCTCTTTCTGCTGCTGCTCTTCTTTCTAATTTTTCTGCTGCGTCTTTGTATTGGTCAAGAAAAGCATTTAATTTTGTTAGTGAATTATCTAAGTTTGCTTTTATTTGATCTTTTTCTGCTAATGCTTCTGCTGCTTCTCTTTCTGCTGCTCTTAATGCTGATGCTAATCTTGCTTCTTCTCTTGCTTCTTCGTCTGCTGCTTCTCTTTCTGCTGCTGCTTCTGCTGCTGCTACTCTTGCTGCTTCTCTTTCTGCTGCTGCTTCTCTTGCTCGTCTTACTGCTTCTGCTGCTTCTGCTGCTGCTTTTGCTAGTCGTTCTTTATCTGCATCGCCTGCTCCGTCCGCTGCTTCTCTTACTGCTCTTGCTGCTGCTTCTGCTGCTGCTTCTGCTGCTCTTAATGCTGCTGCTTCTCTTGCTGCTTCTGCTGCTGCTGCTGCTTCTCTTGCTACTTCTGCTAGTCGTTCTTTATCTGCATCATCTGCATCGCCTGCTCCGTCCGCTGCTGCTTGTGCTTTTTCTGCTACTGCTTGTGCTTCTGCTGCTACTTCTGCTGCTACTCCTGCTGCTTCTTTTACCATCTCGCCTTGAAGTTCATACAATTCGCCCTCTTTTACAAATAATTCCTTCAGTTGGCCCTCTGGCGTCATTTTATTACTCTGCAGGGTATCCACATCTATGATGTGAGAATCATCATTATTATCAAGAGAAATGTCACCTTTAGTGAATATAGCATTACGGATATCAAGTGGGGATATTGTGTTATCCTTCAATATGCTTGCCTCTATCTTGATAATATCACTTAACTTATCAGCATAGTGATTTTTCGTTATTTCTATATAAGAAGAATATGTATCTTTTACTTCATTTACGATACCTGTTATTTTAGTGATTTGTAATGATACGTCTTTTTGTACTTGCAGTATTCTTCGTTGTTCATCTAGTGCTGCTTTTTCTGCTACTGCTTCTTTTTTTATTTCGTCTCTTGCTGCTGTGAGGTCTTTGTGTAATTCTACTACTGCTTTGTATTTTTCTAATGCTACCGCTAGTTCTTTTGGACTGGAATGATTAATATCTGGATAGTATGTCTTGAATCTCTCTACAAGGTTCTTATATTTAGCGACACCAATCAAATCGTGTTGCACAATTTGTGTAAATTTGTCAAAAGAGATTACTATGTCTTGTGTATATTTATTTATGTATTTTAATGCTTCTGGCGTTGTATCACTGTCCAAATGCGTTTTTATCTCTTCTAAAGCACTTAATTGTTCTGATACATTTACACTCTTTGTTGTTGTTTTAACTATTTTATTGTATTGATCTATTTGACCGTATACATCGTGTCGTATAACACCTTGCATTTCTTCATTCTTTAAGCCGTTGCGTTGGAAATCAAAGGCAATACATTCATTCAATAAATCTATAATGCCTTTTATTTCCTGACATTTACCGATTGCGAGTTTCTTGTCATCATCTGAACCAGCACCTAATATATCGCTCTCTGGGATAGCGATTTCTGCGTCTTCTTCCTTGCTAATTTCTTCGTCTTCTTCTTCATTGGTGCTTGAGGCAACACTAATCGATCTCGATTGTTCTTCGTCTTCTTCGTCTTCTTCGTCTCTCGATGGGCGCTGATATTGCTTTAACTCTTCTTGCTTATCAATGAGTGTATTAACTTTTTTCTCCAAGTCTTTACCCTCACCATACAATTTTGATACTTCTTCGGTCAATGCTAGGGTTACTACATCAAGCATCATTTCTGTACGCGGTTGAAGAAAATCTGTGCTGCCCAGTTCCTTAAGGAATCTTGCTTTTTTTTCTTGATTCCATGATTTACTTTTGCTCCAATCGGGTGCATTTACTTCTTTCAGTATTGCGTTCATTGTTTTATTGTATTGTATAGTATACGATGTATGTACTAAAAGGTTGTACACATCATTAAGTGATCCACATTGTTCATAAAGTCTTTTCACATGTAATTCTACTGGCAATCCGTCGCTATCAAGACTCTCTTCCATAAACGGGACTAAAGTTCGTTGATAAACATCGCATGCGTTCAATAAGTCTTTTAACGATGTGCTATATTCAGATTTTGGGTATTTTTGTACTTCAGCTTTAAATCTCTTGAAGTCTGTGAACATATCTGTGAACATATCTGATATATGTTTTCTTCTATCACTTACAACACCTGTCGCCTCTTTACGCAGGGATATTAATGCTTTTATTCTATTTGGTTGCACTTGCAATACTTCTACTCTTTCCGCTCCTTCCGCTTTTCCTGCATCTTTGAGTGCTTGCAAATCTGTGTGATGTTTTTGTAATTTTTCCAATACCCCTTCAACGCTGACAACGTCACTAAGTTCTCTGTCTAAGGGTGAATTACCGAATGTCACCACGCTTTGTATCCTTTGTTGTGCTCTAATGCGAGTCTTGGCCATTGCTGACCTTGGTCTTGAAGATGGCTTGTTAGCGTCTACTAATTTGTCATAATCCCTTGTTGCCTCTTGTGTGATACCTTGTGCTTGTTTTATTAACTCTTCTTTGAGATGATCGTCTTTTAGTACTTCTAGTGGAAATGTGTAGGCTAGGGAGAGTATTTGCTGATATAGTACCTCTGCCTCTTGTTGTGCGTTGTGTGTGTCTTCGTTTGTGTCTTCGTTTGGGTCTATTTGCGCTTTTATGAGGGGGTCTTCTTCTACTTGGTCTTCTTCTCTTTTTTTAAGCATTGCTTCGTGCAAGCTGTCTACATCACTTTGTAGGTCTGTTAACTCAGATTTATCTTCTTTAAAGTTCGAAGTTGTATTATTTTGAATCTTTTCTGCCTCTTGTAGTCTAGCATTTACAACAATACGCGTGTATGCTTCTGACTCGATAAAAGATGTAATATTAATGCTATGCACCACATGTTGTATATGTGAGTATATATCATATTTTATTTTTTGTTGTGCTTGCTGAACTTTAGTCTCGATCTCCTTTTTTATTTCTGCCATTTTACCTTTTATTTGCTCCACTCCCAACTGTAAACGCAATATATCAGTCCTACTTGACTTTCCCTCTGCTTCTTCTTTATCTTGCAAATCTTTGGCGTTGGTTTGCAAGTCAGACGCATCACGCCTCTGAGTATCTAATTTTTTAATCAATTCTTCAG
>CAJQOT010000026.1 GCA_905480015.1 uncultured Rickettsiales bacterium
GCCCCTTATCCACCCCACCCCTCTCCCTCTGGCTTACTCATATCTTTGACAGTGGTAATGTTGGAAGGAAAAGGTCATCATTGTGTGCTAACTCGCAGTGGCAGTAATGCTTATGCTTGCAGTGATAGCTGATAGCTTAAGTAGTGGCAGCATGGTTGAATTTGCAATTACAGCTTATGGCTCGAAGTGACAACTGATAGCTTGCATAGATAGCTTGCAGTGAAAGCGGATAGCTGACAGCTTGCATTTACGTTATCACGTATTCTTATGTTTGCAGTGATAGCTGAGTGCTTGCATTTACATTATCAAATATTCTCAAGTTTACATCAGTAGCTGAGTGCTTGCATTTACGTTATCACATATTCTTATGTTTGCAGTGATAGCTGAGTGCTTGCATTTAAGTTATCAACTTTTCTCAAGTTTGCACCAGTAGCTGAGTGCTTGCATTTACTTTATCAAATATTATCAAGTTTGCAGTGGTAGCTAAAAGCTTTCAGTTTTGTTATCAACTATTCTCAAGTTTGCAGTGGTATTTGAGAGCTTGCTTTTATGACAGATGATTTTTTTAATGGAAGTCCACCCCCTGAAATATTTTTGTTGTGTCAAGTCTCTTTTTGTAACAGATAGAACGTTTTGAAAAATATGACAGCTAATGCTTTCTTTTTTATATTCTAATGAAATATATTTGATAAAGTAATATTCAGGAACTATTCATGATTTATAATTTATGAACATATGATTTGATGGGATATATCAAAGACCTATGACTAAAGACGTTCAACAAGCCGGATTTTCTCACTATGCTCTTTATCACCGGCCTGTTTGGCAAAGTGCTATGAATATCCTGGCAACTTCTTTGAAATTCAAGGCTGTGAAAATGCTCGCATGGTGCGTGTTTATACAATTTGTCATGGTGTGTAATAAAGAGGTCCATGAGTTGATTGATATGGTTTCCCTAATGGGTCAGGTCTGTTAACTGTGAAATTGTAACTTTGAAAGAATCTGTTTGTTTATTACTAGAATCAAACATTGGTATCTTTTCCATCATATCATAAAAACGTGGGTGCATTTTTTAAGACTTAGTCACCTTTCACTTCGGCATTAAGTGCTTTTCAGTATCACTATCTGTTGTAATAAAAGATGTTGTTCTATTAGATGATTCTATATTTATTCAATGATTCGTGAAGGTGTAAAATGGCCCATATAAAATTTATTAGTTTGTAAGAAGAAACCAAAAAAAATACTGCCTTGATTCCAAAAAACATTTCGAGCTGAATGCCTCTTTTGTCATCTCTCCAGATCTTAATAAGCCATTTACGTTTCATGTTTGTTGGTATTCGAATCATTTTCTTCCATATGTCGTACAGTTGGGAACATATCAATATTGCCTTTATTTTGATACATGAGAATTATAACTTTACATCTCCATGTTATTGTGATCCTGAGTGTGGGAAATACCTCACTTAGCCTCGCTTTCATTTACGGATTCTCCTTTTGCATAAATTTTGAATAAGGTCTATAGGGCAAAACAATCAATTTCGATTTGTTGTCGATAGTCTTTACTACCATCACACCTTCACAGTGAACGTAAAATTTTATTATGTGGCATGATTTATCTTATCAGTTTATTTTAATATAATCATTGACATTGAAGATGATATACCTGCCAGGATTTATGTTTGTGGTGAGAAGTTCTGTTTACATAATATGCAATTGGGGTGTACAAACGACGCACACTGGCATGGTCCCAGCTCATTAACTGAACTCTAACCATCAAACATTGCCGAAGATAACACAGATTTCAATATGTCATGAACACACCTCCTGATAACCGCGCCCCTAACTTTTTGACGGCACCCCTTGCTTTTGGAAGTTAGTGGCGCCAGCGCCCCTAACTATTTTGGTAAACGTAAACCCCTGCTATAGTGTCCCATTTGTAGTTTCAAATTAGTACCATGGGCAAAAACAGCTGTGGCGGAATTTATTTTATTGTAGTGCCGAAACCCTTCCCCTAGATCTATATGATGTAATTCATAATCATGAGATTATAGGTTCTCTTATCGATTGCATTATTGTTTGATTCAAATATTGAAAAAGAAAACGAAATCAATGTCTATTTCACATTTTATTTATAAACTTTCTATGTTGCAAACACCGCACAAAACACAATTAATTTACCAGTGGCGAGGAAAGTGCATGCGAACTAGACATGCTAATGTGTGTGCATCATGCTATTAAGGTAAAAAAATTAAATTATCTATTATGTCTTGGAATCGGCGTGACTGGGGACAAACCTCACGAAGTGTCCCATACATCTCAATAGATCCGTTTGATTGAAAAACATACGAAAAAATCAATGACAGTATTTCATTTGGTAAAAAACTTAAATTAACAACTCCGGCGTCCGGTGTTGAATCGGATGAGTTCGCAATAGATGTGCGCGGCGGGACACTCGATCGGTCGCCGGGCGTAGCCTCGGATAACTGCGCAAATGCGGTTTGCAAAACGGGGAACGTGTCGGGTGATCCCTCGGCGGCGGTGCCATTTCCTTTGCCTTGAATGATCGAGGCCATTTTGTAATATATATTTCCGTTCAACAGTTTATATACCCTAACTCCGCACCCTGAAATTACTGAATTTGCATTCATAGACGTACTAATTGCATATCATGTAAACAAAACTTATCACCCCAAATCCAAGTCACCGCGAAAATGTCATATTGTCACCTTTGATGGATTAAGTATGAGCTGAGATCATATGCCAGTGTGCGTCGTATGTACACCTCAATTGCATATCATGTGTGCACCCTAAATGCATATTGTGTAAACAAAGCTTATCACCACTAAGCCAAGTCCTTGCAAAAATGTCATCTTCCTTTTATTTACACTTCAATTGAAAACAAACTGTTGAAATGTATTTCACGAAAACTATTTTACTATGCATATTTCAAGCAGACCAATTTTAAATGATAAGATTAAAAATCGTAGGACAAATGGGTAAATCGTAGGACAAATGGGTCGTAGGACAAATGGGTAAATCGTAGGACAAATGGGTAAATCGTAGGACA
>CAJQOT010000027.1 GCA_905480015.1 uncultured Rickettsiales bacterium
GCTCTTCCGATCTTATGAATTTATGATTGTATGCAGACCAAATTCCGTACGCGACACGCTCGCATTCAAAGTGCCGAAGTCGGAACATCTGCATTTATACCATATTTGTGCCATTTTAATGATAGCACAATACTTACAAAAAGCAACGACCTAGTCTCCTTTATTAAAGTAAATGGCTTTGCATTTGAGGCCGCCGATGATGAAGAGGTGGACTCAAAAAAAGAAATAAGAAATAATGTTTTTAAGGCTATGGCGGGTGGTAACTTTACCGTTTATATTCATACAATTCGAAAAAAACACGCATCTTATCCAAAGGGGGAATTTAATGGGCACTTTGCAAACATTCTAAACCAACAGTGGCAAGAAAAAAATGCCCCAAGGTATGTTTATATGAATGAACACTACATTAGTATCGTTAGGAAGAATTCTAGTGTTGCAAATATGATAAACAACATCGCAGCCCAAATGAATAAGGATGAAGAAAATGTGGACAGCAATCAGGCATTAGCCGATGCATACAGCGAACTTGAAGAGAATGTTGAAAAGGTTATGCAGTCATTTCATCCGTATAATGCACACCTTCTACAGGTCTACAAAGATGGAGACGCACATTATTGCGAAATGCTTGAGTTCCTTGGGATGCTTACAAACGGCTTGCGTCACCAAAGGTATCTTGTACCAAAGACAACAATAGATCGCTACCTTCAAACGACGCGAATATACACGAGCAGAAAAACCATTGAATGTCTTTCTGCTACGCAAACAAAATATATGGGAGTTGTTTCACTTAAAAACTATCGCCCATCAACTCACGCAGGTCTACTTGACACATTCCTTACACTACCATTTGAACTAATTATCACTCAAAGCTTTGGGTATATGGATAAGTCTGCCGCCATTAGCAAAATGCAACTACAGCAAAGAAGGCTTATGCAGGCGGAAGATCCTTCAATTTCACAAGTTTCTGAAATCACAAGAGCGCTTGATCAGGCTATGGCTGGAAGGTATGCATTTGGTGCACATCATTTAAGTGTTGTGTGTTTTGCAGGCAGTAAAAAAAGCCTTGATAAACACTGTTCAAATGTCAGTGTAGAGCTAACAAATATTGGAATTATAAATGTTCGCGAGACCATCAACATGGAGGCATGCTTTTGGGGTCAGTTGCCTGGGAATGAATCTTGGATAATGCGTCGTGCAACAATTAACACGCTCAATTTAGCAGGATTTGCCTCAATGCATAATTTTCCACAGGGCAAAATTCGTGGCAACCATTGGGGAGATGCGGTGACAGTTTTTAATACAGTGTCTGGAACGCCATTTTTCTTTAATTTTCATGTACGAGATGTTGGGCATACGATGATTGTTGGCCCTACTGGTGCGGGTAAAACGGTATTAATGAACTTTCTTTGTGCACAGGCTCAAAAATTTCACCCACGGATGTTTTTCTTTGATAAAGACCACGGTGCAGAAATATTCATCCGTGCACTAGGTGGGCATTATTCCGTTTTAGATCCATCAGAGAAGTCATCCTTTAATCCACTTCAGCTTGAAGATAGCCATGCAAACAGAGCCTTTTTAAATGAATGGTTTGCTGATATAGTTCTTGGCAGGGAAACGAGAGAATTAACGCCCGAAGAGAGTGCGACAATTGCACAAGCTGTTGATGGTGTATACCGCCTACCAAAGGAACAGAGGGTTTTAAGAAATATTGCTTCATTTTTTGGAACAGAGTTTATTGGATCGATTGCTAGTAAATTAGCAAAATGGCACACTGGAGGCGAAAAATCTAATATATTTGACAACGAAGAAGATAAAGTTGACTTTGCAGCTGGTAATGTTTTCGGCTTTGAAATGGGACCAATTTTACAAGATGCAACCGCCTTGCCACCAACATTAAGTTATTTATTTCACAGGATACAAACATCATTAGATGGCACTCCTACCATTGTAGTTCTTGATGAAGCTTGGGCATTAATTGATAACCCAATATTTGCACCAAAAATTAAAGACTGGCTTAAAGTCATGAGAAAACTTAATGCGATGGTAATTTTTGCAACGCAGTCCGTTGAAGATGCTACTAAAAGCTCCATTAGTGACACACTTGTTCAGCAAACTGCTACGCAAATTTTCCTACCAAACTTAAGAGCAACGACAGCATACCAAAGAATGTTTATGCTCTCTGACAAAGAATTCGATCTGGTAAAAAACACAGATCCTTCATCTCGATTTTTTATTGTCAAGCAAGATGCACAGGCTGCCATTGCTAGAATTGATCTCGGTGGTATGATGGATGCAATTCAGATTTTATCTGGTCGTGCTGATACCGTTGAATTATTGCACAATATTATGAGCGAAGTTGGTGAAGATCCCGATTTATGGATGGACATCTTTTTGGATAAGGTATATAGATTATAAAATGTTACAACAGGTACAAAGCGTAAAAAATAACGACCCATACACACTAATACAAAAAGCTGAAGTTATATCATTTGATGTATTTGACACTGCAATCATTAGGCCGTTTCTTCATCACCATGATATGTACCACCCCTTGGAAAAAATTCTTAATTTTCATAATTTTCATAAATTCCGCATTGGTGCTGTAAAATTTACACGAAAGCTCTTGATTGATTCCTCTCGCCAAAAGGAGGAGGTTACAGTTTTAGATATATATGAGCATATTCACATTGACAAACAGCACGCTATTAACCAAGAAATATTATTTGATGTATCAATATGCAGGCAAAGAAAATTTGTTTTCCAATTATATCAGTATGCAATTAATTCTGGTAAAAGGGTAATATTCGTTACTGACATCACGTATTCAAAGAAAGCTATCATGGACATACTTCATCAAAATGGGTATACTGTGTATGAAAAACTTTTTGTTTCGTCTGAATATAACCTCTCTAAAAGCTCTGGTGGAATGTATAAGCAAGTTATTATTGACACTAAAATATCACCACGCAAAATTCTACATATAGGTGATAGTATTAAGTCTGATATACAGCAGGCACGTAAAAATGAATTTCGCCCTCTATACATTCCACGCCCATACCATAGTATGCAAAAAATTATAGATGAAAAACAGTTTAAAATGCGAATAAACGCACTAAATTCTGCATTATATGCCTCGGCAAGCAATATTGCATTGCACGACCCTCGTAGCACTATATCACAGCATTTGATATACACCTTCCCATTTGTTTATAAAACTGTAATGCAGGTGCTCAACACAAAAGATAACTTATTTCTTATTAAGCGAGATGCTAATAATGCACTTTTTAATATTTTTTATAAGGTGTATTCGATGTTTGCCAGTGCGAAAGTTTTAGAAATTAATATAAACTATCTATATGTATCATCTATAAAAACATTTGATGATTTAATCAAAATTAAAAATATTGTAACAGATGAACATTTTTATATGATTGTGAAGGAGTGCTATCAAATTTACAGCACCGATGTTGATGTATTGCGACAAAAGTGGCATGATATTGAATTAAAAACTCTCGGTATTCGTAAAATTACACTTGAATATATTGGAGATCTTTCAGGGTATACAGTCTATAGCTTTACAAAGCATAAAAACATTAAGGTTTTAATAGAGATTGCCATAGGTGTAAAGATTCCTAGCGTAATACATCATTCAAAGGTAATGAAAAAAATAATTAAACTCAATGTTCGTCGCACTATTATGGGCAAGCCCAGTGCAAAGAAGATTTTACATAAAATGCAAGAAATTACGCATGAAGAGGCAAAGTTCACAATTTTTCCACAAATTGAATACTTCTTTTCTACTCTTGCAAATTATATTAAAAAGCTTTAAAAAATATAATGCAACATTGACGACCTTGCATTACGCTTAATAGCCTTTTGTGCATTTTTTGGCAACTTATTATTGCTATATATTGCCATTCCCATTAAAGCTACTAAGCTATAAAAGCTTGATTCCCATGGTTTATGCATAAATCCAAGGTTGTTTTGTGCTACCCAAGAGGCATTTTTAATCTGATGGTTATCGGCGGAGTTTCTCAAGGGTATGAAAATTGTGACCACACCATATGACAGTAAATCGACAATGGAAGAGGCTCCGGAGCGAGAAATACATAGATCGACTGTGGGCAAAAGAGAGTAAACGTCATCAAAAAATGCCTTAATTTCATACTTAATATGGTGCCTTTCATATTGTTTTTGAATTGTTTTTGCATGTTCGCCAGAAGCTTGGTGGTAAACCTTTATATTGCCGTCTAACTTTTTTGCAAAGTGAATTACTGCAGGTGTAATTGCTGATGCCGATTCTCCTCCTCCGGAGCTTCCGGACATTATTAAAATTCTTATCTCGCCTCCTACAGTATTTTTACGAATAAAACCTTGCTGCTCAACGGAGCGTCGTAATGGCATTCCAGTGTGATATGTTTTTTTCTGTAAAACATCGCCGCATTCTATTGGAAGGCATGTGAAAATTTTTTTTGCAAAAGGTATGAATAGCTGGTTGACCTTTCCAAAGACAATGTTTTGTTCGTGAATGTATATTTTTTTACAAAAAATTACACCCCAGAATAATGTTGGGAATGATACATACCCGCCAAAGCCAATAATATTATTTACCAAGGCACCATGGGTGCACATCATCCAAAATGCCCGCATCGCTGCCAAAGTAAAAGATACAATAGATTTTATATTTTTTTTAAGTGGCTGAATATTTAAACAACGCACCACCATTCCATTGGGAGACTCGCACGGCTCTTCTGTGTAAAAAAAGTGATTTTTATGAAGATACCCAAGATTTTTTAGCAATGGCAAGCTATTCTTATTTGTAACAATGCAAATGCTTTGCCCATTAATAGCGGCATGTGAAGAAAAGCGAATTGCTGGAAAAATATGCCCACCAGTTCCCCCTGTTGTAATGATAGAAAAAAAATTGATACCTTTTATAAGATACTTCCCATTAAACGGCTTTAATATAGCACGATGTATGAATGATATGGCAATCAATGGTAAGCATATAAAGCGTACACATAGTATAAATGTATAAAATATTGTAAATTTATGTAAAAACTTAACACATAAATTCCTCATACTGCTTTATAAACATCGGTATAAAGCTCCTTAAGGTCTGGCTCTTTTGAATTATTACTGAAATCTATTGCTTCTTTTATAATATCATTTGCTTCCTTTTGAATTTTATCAAGGTCGTCGTCGCTTGCTATATTGTTTTCTAAAATATATTTTTTAAGGTTTGAAATAGGGTCTTTATTTGCTTTCATATCATTAAGTTCTGACTTTGTCCTGTATGTTGCAGGGTCTGAAACTGAGTGACCACGATAGCGGTACGTTTCAACTTCGAGTAAATAAGGTCCATTACCACTTCGAACATGCTGAACGGCTTTGTCCATAGCTGATTTGACGGCAAAGATGTCCATACCATCTGCCTTGGCATTGGTAATTTCAAAGGCATCCCCCTTTTTGTTTAATGAGCTAATTGATGAAGACCTTGCAACGGATGTTCCCATAGCATAGCGATTGTTTTCAATGATGTATATTACAGGTAATTTCCACAGCGAAGCCATATTGAATGACTCGTAAACCTGACCTTGATGTAAAGCTCCGTCGCCAAAAAATGTTACACATAAATCTTTTGTCTTGCGGTATTTATTAGAAAACGCAAGGCCTGTTCCAATTGGAACCTGTGCACCAACAATGCCATGTCCGCCAAAAAAATTATGTTCTAAATCAAAAATGTGCATTGACCCGCCTTTTCCACGGGAAACGCCCGTTTCTTTTCCAAAAAGCTCCGCCATGATGTTCTTTGGATCCGTGCCTGCAAACAATGCATGGGCGTGATCTCGATAGCTTGTTATAACTTGGTCTGTTTTTTCAATAGCGGAGTAAACTCCAGCAACAACAGCCTCTTGACCAATATACAAATGACAAAAGCCTGCAATTTTGCCCATTCCATACATTTGCCCTGCCTTTTCTTCAAACCTTCTAGCAAGGTACATTTTTTTATAATTCTCAATAACGAATTCACTGGAAATGACTTTTCCTGCCATAATAATTAATGTTTATTTATTTAGATATCCTATGCCACAAAGATGATTTTTGTCAAGATAATTCTTGCTCACACTGTGGCAACGTTCATCGACATGACTTCTTAGCGTGTATAGTGAATGTAGTATTTATGCGTGTTGCCTATTTATAGCACATAAAATTACCTTTGTTACAAAAAGCGATGCAAATATTGAAAATATTATGCCAATAATAAGAGTGAGTGCAAAGCCTCTAATTGAGCCAAAGCCAAACTCATAAAGCATTACTGCGCCAAGAATTGTTGTTATGTTTGCATCAAGGATGGATGTTTTTGCTGAAAGAAATGCCTCTTCAAGAACATTTTTCTTTTGCAATTTTTGCCTCAACTGTTTAATATTTTCAAAGATTATAATATTGCCATCAACTGCCATGCCAATTGTAAGTATAATTCCCGCAATACCGGGCAATGTCAGCGTGGATTGAAAAAGCGATAAAAAAGCCAAAACACACAAAATATTCACTAATAGTGAAACAAGGGCAACGACTCCAAAAACCTTGTACCTTGCAATCATAAAAATACACACAAGAAAAAGCCCCACAAGTATAGATTTTACACCAACAACAATAGACTCCCTACCTAACGTAGCACTGATACTTCTTTGTTGGACAATTTCAATTTTTGCTGGCAACGCCCCCGCCCTTAAAAGCAGTGCTAGTTCATTTGCCTCTTTTGCTGTAAATGAACCAGATATTATTCCTTTGCCGCCTAAGATAGGTTCCTTAATGTTTGGAGCAGACAAAACTTTGCCATCTAGCACAATGGCAAATGGTCTTCCAATGTTTTTAGATGTTACCTCTCCAAAGGCTCTTGCAGCTAAACTGTTAAAACTAAAGGAAACGGCAGCTTCTCCATTTTCAGTAATTGTTGCAGATGCATCATCAAGGTCTGCTCCATCAATTATAACATCATTTAGAATTGCATAGTAATAACCTTTATTTTCACCATTAAGAAAGCTTACATTGGGGTTAAATTCTCCTTTTTTTTCAACAAAAGGTTGGTCATCCATCAAGTGAAATGTTAGCTTTGCTTGAGTATTCAACAGCTTGCTTATTGACTTTGAGTTACTTTCACCAGGAATTTGAAGAGAGATTTTATCATCATCAACGCCATGAATAATAATTTCTTTGTTACCCATCTCATCAATTCTATTGCGAATTACCTCAATTGATTGCTCTAAAACCTTTTCTTTCATTTTACGCAAAGTGTCCGATGAAACATCAAGGGAGAATACTCCACCATTTTCCTTAAATTTTACACGAAGATTCTTTAAGACTTTTTTAGATATATTTACATCTTCAATTTTACGAATCTCAAAAGAGAAATTATCCACACCTGTGTGAAATTTTTTATACCCTACTTTTTTGTTATATAGCTCTTTCTTAATATTATACACAAGGTTTTTCTTGTATACTTCAATATATTCGTTAATGTCTACTTTTAACAAAATATCCGTTCCACCTTGTAAATCAAGGCCAAGAGTAATTTTTGAGTTTTGTGCAAATGGAATGCGAACAAAGTTGCTCATAGTTAAAATTCCTGCGACGGCTAGCGCGAATATGAGTGTTAAAATTTGTAACTTTGTTGTTTTCATAATATGAAGATATTTTATATGGATATTTTAAACAAAAAAGAAAAACGCAAGAAAATTATTTTATTGACCAAGTAGAATTTTTGCATTGGAAAGAGCTTCTTGAGAAATTTTCGCACCGGAGAGAAGGCGGGCAATTTCATACATTCTTTCATCTTGTGTAAGTTTTTCAACTTTTGTTTCAGTTTCATCGTATTGATGTTTTTTAGAGATGCAAAAATGGTCGCATGCTTTTGCTGCAACTTGTGGCTGATGTGTGATAACAATAATTTGCATATTGTTCGCAAGTTTAAGCATAACATCGCCTACTGCATTGCTTGTTTTGCCGCTAATTCCTGTGTCAATTTCGTCAAAAATAACGCACGGAGTTTGCCTTAAATGGGCAATTGCCCCCTTAATAGCAAGTACAATGCGGGAAATTTCTCCGCCCGATGCAATTAATGCAAGCTTTCCAAAGCCCATATTTTTGTTAGTTTCAATTACAAAATATACAGAATCCATTCCATTTTTTTTCATTTTTGTCTCTGAAAACTCAATACGAAATGATGCTCCGTCCATTTGCAAGTCTGACAATGATGCATTAATTTTTTGTATTAACTCACCTCCGGCATAGTTACGCTTTTTTCTTAATGTCTGTGCTAACGCTAAATACCCACCCTCTAGGAGCTCTTTATGTTTGTTTAGCTCGGCAATCGATTCCTCTGTTTTGTTAAATCCTTCAATTTTGCGTTCAACTTCCATTGTATACTGGTACAGAATAAATGGCTGTGTTTTGTATTTTCGTGATAAATCTTGCAAGAAGAAGAATCTTTCTTCGTCTTTGTCAATTTCGGAAATATTAATATAATTTTTTTCAATAAGAGAATGAATAACGCCTTCAACCTCTTGAATATCTATGCATATTCTGTCAATCGTTTCTGAAAGGGTTTCGGTTTCCTCTGTTGCAATTGGTGTAATCATTCTGTGGACATTCATCAATACTTGTCCAACTGAAGCCCCTTCAAGCTTGCATTGGGCAGAGGTTAGAGTTTCAAAAGTGTTATGCCGCTTTTTGTTTTGAATTCTTTTTTCTTGAAGTTCGTCGTATTCTGTTTCGCCTATTTCTGCATTTTTTAATTCTTGCTGAGTTTCCTTTAAGTATTCTATTTCATAGGATACTTTTTTATTGCGCTCAATTGTTTCTTGAATTTCTTTTTCACATATTTGAATTTCTCGGTACTTTTCTGCTAATTCTTGCAATATTGCCGTATTATTTGCATATTCATCTAAAATTTTTATATGATTTTTTTCGTCCATTAAGAATGTTTGTTCGTGTTGGCGATTAATTTCAATTAATGTATTACCAACTTTTTCAACCAAAGATTGTAACACCTGTTGATTGTTAATAAAATATCGGCTGCCTCCAGATTCTTGAACAATGCACTTAATAGTAAGTTCATTTGTAGGTGTGATAGCATTTTCTAGTAATAGTCGCTCGGTTTCTTCGGGTATATCTACAAATGTTCCTTCAATTGATCCATATTTGCACCCATGTCGAAGTAAAGATTTTACCTTCGTCTCCTTTCCAATAAGGGTTAAAATTGAGTTAAGTACAATTGACTTACCCGCACCAGTCTCACCGGTTAATGCACAAAGCCCCCCGCTAAATTCAAGGCATGCACTTTTTATTAATACAACATTTTCAATTACCAATCTTTTGAGCATTTTCCATATACTTTTTTGTAGTCGTTATAATAAATAATGTAATATTGCAAGGTATTTTTACATCAATGGTAATTGTACGTTTAAGTTCTATAATAATATTTGCCGTTGATGAGTTGCCATTGATGAGTTTAATTTGCTTTATGAGGATAAGATTTGGGTTGAGTAATGATGAATTAAGGGGCGTTGTTAGTGAAAGAGTGGATGAGGCTAGGTGAAGAGGCATTTAGTTTGTAGAGATTTTTGCGTTTGACATTTGTGTGTATTTTAAGATGTAAATATTTAGTATAAGTTATGAATATGCAAAGAAATGGAGGAAAGGGAAGAAATGGAAGCAAGGTTATTTTAGTTGGAG
>CAJQOT010000028.1 GCA_905480015.1 uncultured Rickettsiales bacterium
CCTTAATGAAGACCGTGAATTCCTAACTGCTTCTGGTGTTTTTAACGACGCATTAATCGACTCATACATTCAAATAAAAATGAGCGAAATACGCAAAGTACAAATGACACCCAACCCCATGGAATTCAGTTTGTATTATAGCTCATAATAAATTATGATTACGCTTCAACTGTTTAAATTATTGATATGAAATTAATCGCAAACAAGGCAATGAACGCCGTATTATGCTTTTCTGATGGCACATTTTTCTTTGGCAATGGTATTGGTGTAACTGGGAAGGTTGTTGGGGAGGTGTGCTTTAATACATCAATGACTGGATATCAAGAAATATTAACAGACCCATCATACGCTGGGCAAATTATCACTTTTACCTTTCCACACATTGGCAATGTTGGATGCAATTCAGAAGACTACGAAAGCAACACAATTTATTGCAATGGTTTAATCATTCGCGAAGACATTACCAATTCATCTAATTTTCGCAGTGAACATCATTTAAACGACTGGCTTACTCAAAATAACATTACCGGAATATCCAATGTTGACACAAGGCATATCACACAAAATATTCGCACCAATGGTGCTATGAATGTTGTAATTCTTCACGCACAAGAAGGTGAAACAATGAACACAGATTTATTAATTCAAGAAATTGAAACGCTTCCAACTCTACATGGAAAAGAGCTATCAAATGCTACCTCAACAAAACAGCCATATAATTTTCATGAACAAACATTTCGACTTGGTCAAACAAAATATCACACATTGCCTACAAGTGAAAAGAGGCGTAAAGTTGTCGTAATAGACTACGGAGTAAAGAAAAATATTTTAAGAAGCCTCGTTGACAGTGGATTCGATATTACCATTGTACCAGCAATGTCTTCGTATGAAGACATAATGTCTTACAATCCAGATGGTGTCTTTTTATCAAATGGCCCGGGCGATCCTCTAGAAACTGCTAAATATGCGGTTCCCGTAATTAAAGAACTATTTGAAGCTAATATCCCAATATTTGGTATATGCATGGGTCATCAATTGATAGCACTCTCCTTGGGATTAAAAACAATAAAAATGCATCAAGGACATAGAGGGGCAAACCACCCTGTGAAAAATTTAGAAAACAGCACGGTAGAAATCACTTCACAAAATCATGGTTTTTGTGTATCAAGCGACAATATACCAAATAACATTAAAATTACACATATTTCCCTTTTTGACAAAACAATACAAGGTATAAAGCACCTTGATAGGCCTGTATTTTCTGTTCAATACCACCCAGAAAGCTCTCCAGGACCACATGATAGTCAGTATTTATTTAAAGATTTTACACAACTTATTAACAACCAAACATGCCGAAAGTAACAGATATTAAATCAATACTTATTATTGGTGCAGGTCCGATTGTCATTGGTCAAGCATGTGAATTTGATTATTCTGGGTCGCAAGCTTGTAAAGCGTTAAAGAAGGAAGGGTATTACATAATATTGGTCAACTCCAATCCTGCTACAATAATGACTGATACCGAACTAGCCGATAGAACATATATTGAACCAATCACACCCGAAACAATTGAAAAAATTATCAAACTAGAAAGACCCGATGCCGTATTACCAACAGTTGGAGGGCAAACAGCTTTAAATTGTGCATTAGAACTTGAAGAATTAGGTATTTTAGAAAAATATAACGTTAGAATGCTCGGCGCGAACTCTAAAGCTATTGCAAAAGCTGAAGATAGAGCTCAATTCAATGTTGCAATGAAGAACATTGGTCTTGATGTTCCAAAAAATGCCGTTGTATCATCTGTTGATGAAGCATTGAACGCAGTGCAAATTACTGGCCTACCAGCCATCATTAGGCCGTCATTTACTCTTGGTGGTGCTGGCGGTGGAATTGCAGAAACAAAAGAACAATTTATTTCAATGGTTGAAAATGGTCTTAATATGTCACCCACTAATGCAGTACAAATAGACGAATCTATTATAGGGTGGAAGGAGTATGAAATGGAAGTAATCCGCGATTCAAAAGACAATGCAATTATTGTATGTGCAATTGAAAATGTTGACCCAATGGGCACACATACTGGCGATTCAATCACAGTAGCACCGGCATTAACTCTCACGGATAAGGAATATCAAATAATGCGTAATGCATCTATTGCAGTTTTAAGGGAAATTGGTGTTGAAACTGGCGGCTCAAATGTACAATTTGCAGTTAACCCAAAAAATGGGAAAATGGTTGTAATTGAAATGAACCCAAGGGTGTCAAGGTCGTCCGCACTTGCATCAAAGGCGACGGGCTTTCCAATTGCAAAAGTTGCCGCATTGCTTGCCGTAGGGTACACACTCGATGAAATACAGAATGATATAACTCAAATAACACCCGCTTCATTTGAGCCGACAATTGACTATGTGGTAACTAAAATACCACGCTTTACATTTGAAAAGTTTGATGCACAAGACAACACACTTTCTAGCACAATGCGTTCTGTTGGTGAAGTTATGGCTATTGGTAGGTCTTTTGCGGAAAGCATTCAAAAAGGTTTATGTTCCATTGAAACAGGATTGACAGGATTTGATGAAATAGAAATTGATGGCGTTAGCCCTAATAACAGTCGCGAAGAAAACTTCAAAATTATTAAAAAAGATTTACAAACATTACACTCTGATAGGCTATTGCGTATTGCACAAGCACTACGCTATGGATTAACTGCGGATGATATATGTATTTCTACACAATACGACCCTTGGTTTGTACAGCAAATTCAAAGCATAGTTATTACAGAGCAAAATATTAAAAAAAATGGCATACAACAAAGCAAAGACGCATTGTTAAAATTAAAAAAAATGGGATTTTCTGACAAAAAACTCGCAGAGCTTACATCTGTCACAGAGGAGAAGATTTTTGCTATGAGGAAAGAGTTCGACGTAATGCCCGTTTACAAAAGAGTTGATACTTGTGCTTCAGAGTTCCAATCTATTACGAATTACATGTATTCGTGCTATGAAGGAAATTCTATCACATCTGGCCGTTGCGAAGCAATGGTTTCTAATAAAAATAAGGTTATTATTCTTGGTAGTGGGCCAAATAGAATTGGTCAAGGAATAGAATTTGATTATTCCTGCGTGCAAGCTGCCGTTGCCGTAACAGGCTCTGGGTGTGAATCTATTATGATTAACTGCAATCCAGAAACTGTTTCAACGGACTATGATACATCGGATCGTTTATATTTTGAACCAATGACAAACGAGCATGTTCTTTCTATTGTTCACAATGAGCAAAAAAAAGGAAATTTACTTGGCGTGATAGTACAATTTGGTGGTCAAACAGCACTAAAATTAGCAAAAAAATTAGACGCAGAAGGCATTACAATACTTGGTACATCTTATGATAACATCGACCTTGCAGAAGATAGAGAAAGATTTCAAAAGCTTTTGCAAAAAATCAGCCTAAAGCAACCAAATAATATTACTTGTTACAACTTATCTGATATTCACGCCGCTGCTGAAAGGGTTGGATACCCCGTTGTAATACGCCCAAGCAATGTTCTTGGCGGAAGAGCTATGGCCATTGTGCACCATGGTAAAGAATTAGATAGATACATTAAAAGAAATTCACAAATTATTATTGATGGGCCAATATTGGTTGATAAATTTCTTAATAACGCAATAGAGGTCGATGTAGACGCTCTATGTGATGGCAAAGATGTAGATGTTGTAGGCATTATGGAGCACATTGAAGAGGCAGGAATTCATTCAGGTGACTCTGCTTGCTCACTTCCACCATATTCACTGACTCAAGAGCAAATTGATGTCATTAAAGAAAGCACGGTTAAACTTGCTAAGGCTATAAATGTGATTGGTTTAATTAATATACAGTTTGCTATAAAAAATGGTGAACTATTTGTAATAGAGGTAAACCCAAGGGCTTCGAGAACTGTACCTTTTGTTGCAAAGGCTACGGGTATAAATGTTGTTAAAATTGCTACGCTTATTAGCATGGGACAAAGCTTAGGTAACTTTAATACAAAAAGTACCGTTGCTAAAAAATATTTCTCTGTAAAAGAAGTAGTATTTCCTTTTGCAAGGTTCGACTACAACATGCTATTAACACCGGAAATGAAATCTACTGGTGAAGCGATGGGCACCGATGTAGATGTTAATATTGCGTTTTATAAGGCTCAGATTGCTACAAATTACAAGCTAAACAACATCACAAGTGTGCTTATTTCAGTACAAAATAGCGATAAAAACCAAACCATTGTAGACATCACAGCACAACTTTTAGGTGCTGGTGTTAAAATTTATGCTACAAAAGGAACGGCGGAATTTTTGCAAACTCACAACATATGTGTTGAATGTGTTGAGAAAGTTGGCGATGGAAATGGTATTAATGATGTTGGGCATTTAATTAAAAATAGGTTGATACATATGGTAATTAATACCGATATATTTGATGGCGTGACACAAGAATCTCACCCTTTTAGGAAGATGATTTTGATGAATAGAGTATTTTATATGACAACATTGAGAGCAGCAGAATGCATGACGCATGCAATTGTAAAGTTGCGTAAAATGCCAAATGGCTTTACCGTCGCTCCTTTGCAAGATATGCATTCTAAGCCCGTATGAAGCGTATAGCGGTAGCAATAGACACGAGTGATGCAAACTTTGATATACACGCCTTTGCTAATCAAACTCCACAAGACACCATAATTAAGGTAGGGTTGCAATATTTTACTGCATTTGGTATGCCAAAAAACCTTAATCGTGATATTTTTCTCGACCTTAAACTCCACGATATACCTAACACAATATACCACGCCGTTAAAAATGTATGTGCCGATGTGCATTTTATGACAATATACGCAGGTGGCGAACAAGAAATAATAAAGGCAGCGGTGAGAGCTAGGAACGAAGTTGGCTCTGTAGCAAAAATTATTTGTGTAACCAAATTAACAAGTCAAAATATTGAAAATGAAGCAGATGTTTTGAATTTAAC
>CAJQOT010000029.1 GCA_905480015.1 uncultured Rickettsiales bacterium
ACCAAAGTGTTACAATAAAATATTAGAAGAAATTGATGATATTCAGAAAAATCAACTAACTGCCATTGCTGAAGAGATCTCAATTGCTAGAAGTCACGGCGATTTGCGTGAAAATGCACAATACTCCTCTGCAAAAGAAAAGCAAAGAATGATAGAAAGTCGACATTAATAAAGCCAATATAACAGTAAGACATAGAAAATTAATATTTTATGTTATGGTTACCTATTAATTAATAATAATCTTGCTTTTTGTAAACTTGCTATCTAAATAATAAAATTATTTGAATATTCTCTAAATGAAGATCCTTGAAATATCAGGAGGAATACCTTTGAACGGGGACGTGTGTATTGGCGGGGCGAAAAATGCGTCTATGCCAATTATTATTGCATCACTTCTTTCGAAACAAAATGTACTAATACATAATGTACCACATGTATTAGACGTTGTAAATCTCCTGCAAATTTTAAAATATATTGGTGTAAATATTACAATTAATGGTAATCACACAGAAAATTCATCAAAGACAATATCTTTATCTTCAAAAGTTGTTCAATCTTGTATTGAAAATCCAGAACTTACACAGACAATTAGAACATCCATATTGCTTCTTGGTCCATTACTTGCAAGAAACGGGTATGTAAAATTAGCACAGCCAGGTGGATGTGATATTGGTGATCGTAAAATTGACTTACATATTTCCGCAATGCGTAAACTTGGTGCAGAGGTAAATGAAGTTAATGGATGCATTGAAGCAAAAACTGTGAATGGAAAATTAAAAGGTGCAGAAATTGAGTTTTCCATGATATCCGTTGGTGCAACGGAAAATACAATCATGGCTGCGGTTCTTGCAGATGGTAGGACAATTTTAAAAAATGTAGCAATAGAGCCTGAAATAAGCGATTTAATATCTTTCTTAAATAAGTCTGGTGCTAAAATACAGCAAAAAGATGGTAGGGTGATTATTATTGATGGAGTGAGCGAGCTTAAAGAGGTGGAACATAGTATAATGCCCGATCGTATAGAGGCAGCAACTTATGCAATGTTTGCGGCAATTACTGGTGGTAAAATTAAAATGCACTACTGCCCAATGAAAATGTTTGATTGTGTTGCCGAAGTATTTCATAAAGTTGGTGTAAACATAGTACCTTTTTTTTCAGAAAATGGAGTTGAAGGAGTAATTGCAAGCCGTAGTGAGATGGGGACCTTTCCTGTGGAAATTGAAACCAATCCGTACCCACTTTTCCCAACTGACATTCAGCCACAACTTATGACATTTCTTGCATTAACAAGCGGAAGGTCAGTAATTACTGAAAATATTTTTGAAAATAGATTACAGCATGCCACTGAATTGAAAAAGATTGGTGCGGATATTGTAATTGACGGTAGAATGGCAATTATTAATGGTGTGAATAAATTCCATTCTGGAACGGTTATAAGTACTGACCTTCGTGCGGGCATGTCATTAATGATGGCAGGACTTTCTGGTAAAGAAAAGATTATTATTAAACAAGCTGAATATATTGATAGAGGATACCAAATGATAATCAAAAATCTTCAACGATTAGGTGCAAATATTAATGTGACTGTAGAATAAATATTGCTTTTCTTTCTGAACAAGTGGTGCGGTTAAGAGGACTTGAACCTCCACGCCAAATATATTAGGCACAGCGACCTCAACGCTGCGTGTCTACCAATTCCACCATAACCGCAATTACCATATATATGTATATCGTAAAAAAATAAATCAAGAAAAATATTTCTTAAAATACTTGACAAAATATGTTTTGAAGATATATAAAATATATTTATATAATATATACCATGAAGAAATTTTTTGCTTTGTTTGCAACTTGCTTTGTTTTTTCTTGTCAGAATAAAGAGGTGCCATCGGAAGTATTACAATCCGGTGCATTACAACAGTTAAATTTACCAGAGTGGGTGATTAACACTAAAGTAGACGGTGTAATTTCTTCCGTTGGTATTGCTCCAAGAACATTAGGTGGTTTAAAAATGCAAATTGCACAGGCAACAGAAGATGCAAAGGCAAATATGGCTTCAGAAATTCAAACAAAAGTTAGCAGAGTCACAAAAGACTCAATGCGTCGTGCAGGCGTTATAAATAAAGGAGAAAAGCAAGAAGCTATTGATGAATATTTTGCACAAGCAACAAAGTCAATTGTTAAAAATGTGCCAATTTCTGGTGCAAAGCGTACAAATATGTGGCAAGACCCAGCCACTGGTGATTTATACATTCAGATGATTCTCGATCAAACAAATGTTAAAGAATACCTAGTGCAATCTGCTGATACCTTTGCAAATGGTTTGCAAGGTTACGATGTGACACAAAAGACAATTGCTCAAACTGAAAGAGCTATGAAAGATTTATTTGATGAAATGGATTTTTCATCTCAAGAGTAATTAATATTTACTGTAATCATGTTGGATGGAGTTCAAAAAAAACCTTCCTGGTTAAGGGTCAAGGCTCCAATGTCCAAGAAATTCAAAGATACACAAAGCCTTGTAAGGAGCAAAGGTCTGCACACTGTATGTGAAGAAGCGGCTTGTCCGAATATTGGTGAATGTTGGGAAAAAAAACATGTTACAGTTATGATACTTGGTGATACATGCACTCGTGCGTGTGCTTTTTGTAATATTAAAACTGGAAAGCCACTACCTATTGATATTAATGAACCAAAAAAATTGGCAAAATTAGTTGCAGAAACAGAGGTAAAACATATTGTAATTACATCGGTTGATAGGGACGATCTTCCAGATGGGGGTGCAAAACAATTTGTCAATTGTATTGAAGAAATTCGTGCCTCATCTTCGTTAGCAACAATTGAAGTTCTGACTCCTGACTTTCGTAATAAAAAAAATGCCATTGAAATGGTGGCAAAATCAGGTCCTGATGTATATAATCACAACATTGAAACAGTTCCGGCTTTGTATGCCAAAATACGACCTGGTGCAAGGTATTACCACTCATTGCGTCTTTTAGAAAAAGTGAAAGAAATTAATCCTCAATGCTTCACTAAATCAGGTATTATGGTCGGACTTGGTGAAGAAAAAGAAGCAGTATTACAAGTTATGGATGATATGCGTTGTGCTAATGTTGATTTCATAACAATTGGACAATATCTTCAACCAACAAAAAAGCACGCTAATGTTGAAAAATTTATCACACCAGAAGAGTTTAAGTATTATGAAAGGGTGGCATATTCTCGTGGATTTCTAATGGTTTCATCTTCACCTTTAACACGCTCATCGTACCATGCAGACGATGACTTTGCTACAATGCAAAAAAAACGCGTAAAAATTTAACAATATGAGGTGTCTTGTAATTGGTGCAGGAATTAATGGAATATTGACTGCTCACGCATTGCAAAACAAAAGTTACAATGTAGATGTAATTGATGCCGCAGCAACCGTTGGAACAAGGGCAACTTTTGCAAATGGTTGTCAATTGAGCTTTTCTCACACAACTCCAATGAATATTGCCCCATCATTTTTTTCTCACTCCTTTGCCAAGCCTGTTATGTGGCACAAAAATCAAAAACGATGGTTAAAAGATCATAGACAGTCGCAAAATACCTTTGAAGACAAATTTCACACATTAATGGAGCATGCAAATGATAGCAAAGATGCATTTAATGATATTTTTCATCAATATCCAAATGTACCAGAAGGAATTGGTCATTCGTCAGGCACGGTGTTTCTTTTTTCTAATACAAAGCAGTTTGAATTTCGAAAAAAAATGTTTTCTATACAGAAAGATAGATATAAAATAGATTCACAATCGTATACATTGGAGGATATTCCAGATGTGGACGAATCTTTGTCATTACTGAATAATGTGAGTAATACAATTTTTACCCCAGCAGATAAAACCATAGATTCCATAAAATTTACACAGTTTATAGCGGAAGAATTTCAAAAAAAAGGTGGAAGAATTTTCTTCAATACAAAGGCTTTGATGGTTGAACATTCATATGGAATGGTGAAAAAAATAATAACTGATAAATGTGCATATACAAATTACGATGTATATGTATATGCTGGTGGTGCTTCGGGGGTTAGTATACTAAAGGATTTTAACCTCAATTTACAACCTGTCACAGGGTACTCAATAACCTTTGATGTATCATATTCAAACTATTGCCCACTTGTTAATTTAATTGATTTCACTAATAAAGTGGTGTATTCTCGCCATGAAAATAAACTGCGTGTTGCAGGTTTTTTTGACATTGCACCACCTAAAAACCCCAATAAAAGAATACAAGAGCTTTATAAGGTTGCACTGAATACCCTGCCTTTTTTAAAGAGACAGGAAGTTATACACACATGGAGTGAGCAAAGAGTTTTTACCCACAACGAAATTCCACAAATACGAAAAATTTCCCAAAACTTTGCCATTAATACAGCACAAGGGCACCTAGGTGTTACCCTCAGTGCTGGAAGTGCAAAAAAAGTGTCCAAACTTTTTGTTTAAATATATCTTATAAGGCAATTACAAAAGCCTTCTTACTTCAAAAGCGGCTTAAAGCTTTCAGGAAAGCCCAGTTTGTTATCCTCGTGTTCGCCCACCAATGGTGGTTTGTGGCCTCTGTAGTCGTCCCACATGTGTGCCTTCTTGTGTTACATTACGTCCGTTACGATCATAAACATCTTGTTGTGATGGGGTCATTTTAGATGATTGTGAGTATTGACCAGATGTATGCTTCCTAGCAAGGCTAGATATAGTCACTTGTTCTTTTTGTATTTTTTCTCCCCATTGCTTGGGTGTGAT
>CAJQOT010000030.1 GCA_905480015.1 uncultured Rickettsiales bacterium
AGATCCATTACTTCAGATATTGTTTTGTCTTGACCTTCAATCGAGGAAAAAATTCCTTGAAATTCTGTGGAAGATTTTTTTACTAAGCTTTTTTGTTCTTCATTGTGACTGTCTTCCGCCATATGATGCATGATATGCAACATACTATCAATAGTAGTCATATCATTTTGAAATCCATTAATATCCTTATGATTTATATATGTAATATCAAATTTTTTACCATTGTGTGTTACCTCTGATTTTTTAAAAACTAGCTTTGCATATTCCTTCCGCTTTATTATATAACTTCGATCGTTATCCGTATGGTGATCGTGCTCTGCATTGTATTGCACTGTTATAATTTTATTACGTATAGCACCAGCTGGAGTTTTATCCGCATTTTTTGCGTTGTCCAGTAATTTATCAACTATGTTGACCTCTGAATTCAGCCCTTGTGCGATTTGTTTTAAAGTCCCCTCCTTCTTTAACTCGTCTCGCATTTGTGATATACCTTCTCTCAATTTATTTCTCATATTATTCTTATCGATAATGTGATCACGGTGATCGTTGAGTACAGGTGGCTTGATAAGTGAAGTATACAATGTGTATAAATCTTCTGCCTTATACGGAAGTAAAACATTTAATTGATAATAACATTGTAATAGCCTTGCCATACTTTTTGCTTCAGTATGTGTATTGAGTAATAGGTATCTGCTATACATTGTTGTATCATGCCATTTTACGCATATCTCATCACTAGTATACATAGGAGGAAAAGCTTCACAGCCAGCAGAGTTAAAAGACGCTGCTTGACGAGGGTTTATTAAATCTTTCAATAATCGTTGTTCATTATCTGTGAGAGATTTGCGATTATGTAGATTGTTAATCTGATTCTCTATATCATGTAGTATGCCGTCGCTAAATGGAATATCTTCTATGGGTGCAGTAGGGCGTGTATTGCCAGCACTAGATGTAGAACGGATTTTGCGATCTTGTTTAGAGAAAACCGTGCCAGTTTTAGGTATAATGGGGAGGGCTACACCTCTCTGTTGTGATGTAATTGGTGCAGGGAACACACTAAGGTCTCTACTGCCAGTGCTAGGTCCAGTAGATAAGGCTGTAGTCCCTTCTGGTGATTGACTGAGTCCTTGTGAAGACCCTATTGCACTAGCAATAGTAAGGGTCGTAAGCAAATTTGCAGCGGTAGTGGAACTATGTTGTCTCCGTGGGTTATCTGTTGGACCAAACATCTCCGCATTGCGTGAGTCTTTACTGTTAGCTTTGAAAGGTTGTTGTGATTGCTTTCTGCTTTGTGCTGTATCGATGGGCATATATTATTAATTAGTTACTTGTAATAATAGCACATTATGCAAGGAATAGCAACCAAAAATTATCGTCAATATTATTTTACACTAGCAAGATGAATAATAGGGTTATGTTTTTATTCATATGGTTTTAGTAAAGAATGATTGCTTGACAATTTTGAATGTTGGGAATATGGTCTTTTGTATAAAAAATATTGCCTTAATGGATAAAGAGAGATTATAGAAGAGATAGGGGTTGCAAAATTATTTATTACCATACTTTCTGCTATCTTGGCTACTCTTGCTGGGTTTATTGGAACAAATTTACATAGCATTGACAAAATAATTCTTTTTATATCATTTGGGATATTAATAGTCTTTCTTACTGTATTAATACGAATTTTACTAAATCTTGATAAATTATTAAATAGATTATGATAACAGCTATATCTTATATTGTTTTTGCTATAATAGTGTTTGCTTTTGCTTTTGCTTTTGCTATTCCTGCGTTCCATCTTGGTAGAGATAAACCCAAACAAACACACTAAACTACTACTATTCATCTTTCAGTTTTAAAATATCTTTTCGGTTTTTTAAATTCAGATTCTCCGATGTTTTACCAATAAAAGAGCCAAAAGATAAATCTTTTAACATCTTAACTTCAAAGCAAATCAATCAATTAGCCATAAATAAAATTTTAGTTGATAATAATTTTTGATAATCAGGAACAGATAACAGATTGAGGCAATTGAGAATAAAAATTCCTTAATGTACCTTTTAGCGGGTTTAGGTAAAAGCTCCATGAAGTTGGAATGAAAACTATAACCATCAAGCTCACACGGAAAATGTATTGGGTATTTAGTGAAATCAATTTTATCTCTTGCAATATGTGTAAAGTTTACCTACATTATCTTTGGTTCACTTAAGTTTTTTGCGGAGATTTATCTATTTTTGACAAATATTTCTGTACCAAGGTTATCACATTATATATAAACTTAGATGTCATTCCGCCAAGAAATGCAAAGAAAAACTTACCCAAACCAACATCAACAATATCAGCGAACATATCCAATGTTAGCAAAAGTGGATACACTATCTCTGCCATTATTATTCCAGATGTTACACCCTCCATAATGGCGTATAACGAAATTACTTTTTTTGCGTTATTTATCTCATAAAGAATGACAAAGCTTGCAGAAAGACCAGAAATTGATATAACTATAGCAAATCCATAAAGAATATTCATTCCACTTAATGTTAAAAATGTTGATTTACTTAATATTGTATTCACATCTTGTGATGATGCAGCACCGATAAACATACTGAGAAAGCATACTATCGCTATAGACACATAGAGCATTGCAGTGTTAGGTTGCATGTATGTTATATTGCTATTAGTGGATGAAATTTCCGAATATAACTTATTATATATATTTTGTAATTCACTAATTGTTAATGATTGATCGTGGATCGCTAGCTCTGCCTCCTTGATTATATCAATAGAGTTAATATTCGGATTTTTATAGAGCCTTCCAAGTAATTTTACTATTTGATCCCTTAGTTTGTTTTGTATTTTTGTTAGTACATTTAGATTGTCTGTCATGTTAATTATATATTTGTTAGTATATATCCATAGATTATATATCTATCACCTTTTAGCAATAATACCACTTTTTCCACCCTATAAAATTTTGACATTAAACTGTGTAGTCTAGAATCAAGTTTTATTAAATTCTTTGCACTGTGAGCATTGAAAAAAATGTTTTTATCGAACCATTGTCTATGAATTGGTATAACTGCAAATTTAGTTTTTTGATGTTGCGATGATGACAAAGCTAGGCCGCCAGTAATTGGTAACGATGAATGCCAACTGCCTTCTGGCAACGATAATATACTTTGATTGAAAGTTAATTTTGCATTAGACAAGGTAGAACAAAATTTAGCACTTGCGGTGCATGTACTAAATTGTAATATTAATTCATAAACTTTATCTAAGGTGTAATCCGTAGCAATGAAGCTGTTATTATCTTTGATAAAAAGCTGATTGAATACATTCGATAAATAAAAACCCTGCCTTAAGATGGCACGTTGTTTATCACCCTGATTGTTCTGTGTGGTGTCCGCGTTAACAAACAATATAAATGCATCGTCTTTGTTAATTAAAGTGCTATCATTTGCAATAACAAAATGTTCAAAATCCCTTTGTGAAAGCTCTAAATTGTATGAATGCGGAGACACCCTTGTACATGAAAATACAAGGGATATCAACGCAATCGATAGTATTTTGAATATATAATTGATCATTTATATCTATACCCACTTTTGTATATCTGGGTTTGGATTTGGTGATTCTGGTAATGATGAACAAAGAAATCCAATCAACTGTATACCATTGATGTGAACGGATCCATCTTTGGTAAATGTATGTAATTTGGAATCAGATTGATCGCCTGAATGTTTTGCGGAAGCACGAAATGGACCCCAGCCACCCTCAAATTCTGAAGACCATTTGGATTGCACATCGCTAAATTGTTTAGAGAATGATTCAGACTTGATAACAATATCTTTCGCAAATATAGCAGTTGATGTATAGTAAGGCATTACTCCACTTGGGGGAGTTTGACCATCGGATAAAGACGAATAAGGTGCATTTTCAGCAAATTTCCACCCATTACTTCTAATAAATTCCACAGAGAACCATGGCCTTACAATTGGCACCTGAACAATATCAAAGCTAATACTCATAGCATTTAAATCAATATTAACCTCTTCTGCTGTTCTGTCGTGTGAAGCAGATCCTTTTGCTGACCAAAGACCCCATTGAGCTTCAGCCGTAACACTAGTTGAATAATTACTTGTGCTGGTATCACGCTTGAAATCCTCCGTTGTGAATGAAAATTTTGACCAAGCGTTTAAATCTGTAATAAATGCAGATGGGTAAAGACTTGTGAAGTTAAAGTTTACACCGGTCGTTGGGTTGCTTATGCGTGAATTTCTAAATGTACTTGATAGACCTTCTTTGTATGATGTTAAATTTCTAGTGGTAATTTGATTAATAAATGCAACCATTTCTTCATAGTCATTTTTAAATCCATTAGAAACCCAAGCATCGTATGCAACTTTTACATTGTTTTGCAACGCCTTTCCATTTAAAGCAAATTCTTGTACAGCACGAGCATTGCTAGAATTTAATGCATCTAAACGTAAGCTATTATATTTTGTCAACTCTTGTTGATATTTAGCTTGATACTCAGTGTATAAGAGTTTTACCTTACCATCTCTTGTGCGTACTTCTTCTTTGTCTGTGATAATGTTTCTTTGTCTGTGATAATGTTTCTTTGAGTATATTCCTCCATTAATAAACCTCTAAATCTGTCAATTCTTTTTTGGTCATCTTCTGAAATTGGATTATCGGCAACTTTTGAAAATTTTAATGTTTGCTCATAAACTTCAGCCATACTAGCTCCACTTTGGCGATAAATCATTTGTTCTTGCTTGTCATCATAAAATAATGACGCATCTGGAATGTAGTTTGCGAACGTAGCAAATTGTGCTGCGTTATCAAATGCTCTACGCACACCTTTGGCATCGGATCCACCAAATCCATTTACAATGAATTGCAAATCATCTTGTGAAAATGGTATACCAGGGGTAGCCTAAGCAACAAAAGATTTAATATTGTTATTTTGTGTAATATCAGACTTTGCTGTTAATGTTTGATATATTTTTGATAACATAGGCGATGTAACATCTGCCAATGGTAAATTTAAAGGGTTTGTCATTGTGTAATGATATAATTTCTTAATAATTAAAAGTATAAACGTACAAGTCAAGTAAAATACTCCAAAGTGCTAATTAGTGGCATAGAAATGACTAATAATAACCAAGGGTGTCACGCCCATATCAACTTCAGAAAATAAGTAATTAGACTCAGAATTTTGTACAGCTTTCTGCAATTGACCACTGTCAACAATTAAACCACCAGAAGCTGATACAATTTTTGACACTGGCTCTCTGTATATATCCATATATTATATTCAAAATTTAATTTTTTCACTTAAAACAAGATAATAAAAATCTATTTGCAAGTAAATTCTTTAGCACAAACAGATATTTAGACCAAATAAACTACCTATCAACTTCACCAAAGACGATATCAAGCGTTGATATTCCAGAGACAACATCTGCAAGTGTATGCCCATGAACCATAAACTCAAGACCTTGCAAATGTGCAAAGCCAGAGGCTCTAATATGGCAACGATACGGTTTATTTGAACCATCTGAAACTAAATAAACACCAAATTCTCCCTTTGGTGCCTCAACTGCAACGTAGCATTGCCCAGCTGGAACATTATACCCTTCAGTAAAAAGCTTAAAGTGGTTAATTAATGCTTCCATACTTTCTTTTGCGTCAGACTTCTTCGGCATTGCAATGCGAGGATCGTCAACGCACACAGCTCCTGGTTCAATTTTTTCAATACATTGCTCAATCAAAGAAACAGATTGACGCATTTCTTCGACTCTTATAAGATAGCGGTCGTAACAGTCTCCATTTTTGCCAATTGGAACAGAAAATTCAAGTTCATCATAGATTTCATACGGTTGTGATTTCCGTAAATCCCAAGCAATTCCAGAGCCTCTAATCATTGGACCTGTAAAACCCCAAGTAAGTGCTTCCGAAACCGAAACTTTACAGATATCCACAAGCCTTTGTTTAAAAATGCGATTTTCCGTAAGAAGGCTTTCCATGTCATCAATTTTTTTTGGAAATTGCTTACAAAATATTAAAATATCTTCTAAAATACCGTCTGGAATATCCATAAAGACACCACCTGGGCGAATGTATGCCGAGTGTAATCTTGCCCCTGAAACTCTTTCATAAAATTCCATAAGCTTCTCTCTCTCTTCAAACATCCATAGAAGGGGAGTCATGGCACCAATGTCAAGTGCTTGCGTTGTAATGTTCATAATGTGGTTGAGTATCCGCGTGATTTCAGAAAACATCACTCGAATAATTTTCGCACGCCGTGGAACTTCAACACCTAATAGTTTTTCTACTGCAAGTGCAAATGCGTGTTCTTGACACATTGGTGAACAGTAGTCTAGTCTGTCAAAATAAGGTACTGCCTGTAAATATGTTTTACTTTCAATAAGTTTTTCAGTGCCACGGTGCAAAAGACCAATGTGAGGATCTGCCTTTACAACGACTTCTCCATCAAGTTCAAGCATAAGACGCAAAACGCCATGTGCAGCAGGGTGTTGAGGACCAAAGTTCAAGACAACATTTTTTGTACCATCTTCCTTCACTTCCTGACTCTCTACAAACTTCATATGAGGCTGTTCTTCCACCATAAGCAATATAATTTTATAGAAAGTTAATGTTTATATATAGTTTGAAAGTCAAGATGGTTTTTAAAAGTTTATGAATTATTTATGAATTTCTACCTTTAAAAGAATAATTTCACCGCCTTTGAAACAACTAAAATTGCAATGGAAATGATGAAGAGGGAAATTACATAACCAATTTTTTTTTAATTATATACCGTCACTATTATGATGTATCTTTGTGAAGTGCCGTATTATTTCCACTGTGTTTTAACTGTTTTGTGAATACACTGAGGTTGTGTGCATCTTGGGGTAGGTGGTGTTTAGCAAAAAAGTTTCCTTCTGTAATTTTATCACCACTCTTCCATGATTTAATATTATGTTTGCGATGAAAGTCTGTTAACAATTTGTTTGTCATTTTTATGGTTTGAATATCATTTTGATGGTCTTCAATTAAGTGCAGGTCGTCCTTAAAGCGTTCTTTTGCCGATTGAAGTATATCTTCTAAAATAATAATGTCGTATACTGTGTTTAATGTTAGGCTATTTTCTTGATTATCATTTGATTTCTCCCGTTCTTTTTCGACAATAGAAAGAATTTTTTCCTCCATTTCAATTGCAAGTTTAATTACCCTTGCACATGCGGAAAGTTCCTGCGGTGTTTCGGTAGAATCAAGCATCAAACTGGCTTTCTTTAAAAGCTTTTGGTTATTCCCTGTTAATATTTTTATGTTGGTCATTTCTCCTTTAAAAATTAACGATGCCTTTATCACTTATGACATCATTCCTTAAAAAAGTATCATATGCCTAATATAGGAAGCAGATTATATAAAAAATATTCAATACCCTATGAGTAGTGAGAGAAATAACCTAAAAAAGCATTCAAAAGGCTCTATATACCTTCTAAAATTGTGTGTATAGAGCTTGCAAAATAAGCAAGGCTTTCTTCTGTGTGGAATGGAGAGACGGTTATACGAAGAATTTCCTTACCGATGGGAACGGTAGGGTAAAAAATTGGCTGAACATATATGCTGTAAGTATCAAGTAAGGTTTTTGAGACATACTTAACTTTGTTTGACGACGGAACGGAGATGGATATTATATGAGAGTCTGTTTGTATAATGGGAATATTATATTTTTGAAGGTATTTTTTTAGCAATGTGACTTTATCCCAAAATTGTTTTTGTAATTCTAATGATTGCGATTCCTTAATTGCAACATTGCACGCAAGGCAAATAGATGGTGGAAGTGATGTAGAAAATATAAATGTCGTGGCGAAGGCTTTGATGACCTCGCACATTTTTGTTGATGAGGCGATGTACCCACCAATGCACCCAAATGCCTTGCCAAATGTACCGTTTATTATGTCAATTTCTGCATTTTGCTGGTTTGCAATGCCGGAACTGTTACCATAAAGCCCTACGGCGTGTACTTCGTCAACATAAGTAGTAGCATTGTATTTTTGTGCAAGTTGGGAAATTTTGTTTAAGTCTGTTTTTGTTCCAGACATCGAATAAATAGATTCGCAAACAATCACGGCTTTGTATTGTGTGTGTGTTTGTAAAAGTTCCTCAAGATGTAATAAATTGTTATGTTTGTAGACAAACTTTTGTGCCTTTGAAAGATTAATTCCGTGAATAATAGATGCGTGATTTTCTGCGTCTGAAAAGAAGGCGATGTTTGAAATATTTTTACCAATAGCGGATAGGGCGCCGACATTTGCGTTGTATGCGGAAGAAAATAGCAGTGATGAGGGTTTTTTGTGTAAAAGTGCAATCGTTACCTCTAATTCTGTATGGGCTTGTGTTGTTCCTGAAATATTTCTTGTTCCACCAGAACCAACACCGTATAGATTAATACCGTTGTGCATTGCTTGCATGACATTTTTATTGACTGACAGGCGAAGATAGTCGTTACTACAAAAGTTTATTACTTTTTTACCGTCAATTACAATGGCAGATGGATCTTCAATATTTTTCACAAATTCTATGAATTCTCTGTTTAAACTTTGTTTGTGCCGTTTGTTAAGGATATTTATAATTTCTTGGTTCATTGCGATGGATTATCTTTGTTAATTTTATATAGACAATATTGGCGAAAATGAATAAAATTGTATTTTAAGTTCGGGGGATTTCTGCCATTTAAACATTTTTTTACCTTTTCCATTAAACGGAGCATGAAGGGTTGACTCGTGCTGTCGTAGGGCGAATCTATATTTTTGAGTAATTTTTGGCAATCTTGTAGTTTTGTCAATTTTCCAAAGAAAGATAAATTTTTTGTATTGCATTGCATTTTGCACTTCAGACATTGATATGTCTTGTGCATTGAGGACATTTATACCACTTACAAAGTTAAGCAATGATAGGCTGTCGTCTTGTTTTATGAAAATTTTGTTTGTGTATCGTGTTTCTTTGTTAATATTGTCAATAAGCTCTTTGTGTAGTGTTATTAATGAATATTTATTTTCGCGTATTGTGTCAAATATTGCAAATGCAGATGTTAAAGTGAGGAATATTATAGCAATAATTTCGTGATGTTTATGTGAGTGCTGGATTGCATCTTGAAAGATGAATATTAATGCAATTGGTAGCAAGAAAGCAAAATGTATAAGGTTTATTTCGTTTGTGTTGCCTGTTATTAATTTGACGATATAAAATATCGCAATATACCCAATTGTGTTGATGGTGAAAAATATGATTGGAGTATTTTGTGTTTTTAATGCCTTTGGTAGTAATTTTAAAGGCTGAATGACCTTTCTTATTGGCGAGAGTATTAAAAGCAACAGTGGCAAAGTTATTGCAACAAAGGGTAAAAATTGAATATCACATTTGATGAGCGGGAATGTGAAACCTTTTACAAGTAAAAAACCAATTGGCAATAACAATGATATTCCAACAATTATAACCTTCCATATTGAAGCCTTTTTTACATCTTCTGTTAATAAAAGTGAAAATGCACCGACGGATATTAGTAATATTGACTGAGGGTCGATCAGAATGAGAAGCCACGCTGAAATACACATGAAAATCAAGTATATTGATGATTTTCGAGTAAGTAAAAGATAGCTTGAACTAAAGAATATAATTTCTAAAAAAATGCTATGCAAGAAAAACGCAGGGGAGATTGTTCGAAGGAATAGTAGGATACCTCCTATGGTAATTGTTGCAAGGCTTGCCGTCTGTTTGTTTGTGAAAATACGAAATGCAAATGAATTTACAGCAATAATCACAGTTAATAAAGAAGTGAATTCAATAATTGTAATTTTGTAAGCAGATGCAAGTGGTATAATTTGCGATAGAGTTGATACATCGCCATAAATATGACGCATGAGTAGGCGGTCAATTAATATAATTATGATGAAAAATATAAAAAATAATGGAAGTGTATTTATTCTAGACTTCATAAACATAAAAAGTAATTTCTCAATAATAAATATTAAGGTTTATTTATCAAGTTTTTTATTACTTTGATGTTACTATATATTTATATACCCTAAAGTTCCCCGTCACTAATAAAATATTGGCTTGTCTATTGCATTTGGTTTTCTGCCCTCTTGTTCTTCCCATAAAATGCCATAAATTTTATTGGCAAGAAAGACACTCGTCATACATTTCTACCTGAGAAGTGTCGGCTTTGAGTGGTGTTTTTTCTGCCCTTTGAATTGAAGAGGATCGGCAGTAATAAAGGCTTTTTATACCTTTTTTCCACGCCTGAAAGTGTATCTCGTGTAATGTCTTTTTTTGGATATCTGATGGAACAAAAATATTCAATGACTGTGATTGGCAAATATATTTTTGCCTATCGGCTGCGTGGTCTATTAACCACATTTGGTTAATATCCATTCCAGTTTTGAATACTTCTTTTTCTTCCGGAGTTAGGCAATCAAGGTGTTGAACAGACCCTTCATTCATTGAAATTGAAGACCATGTTGCTTCGTTATCACATGCTTTTGCTTGAAGTAGTTTTTTCAAATACTTATTACGAACAATAAATGTGCCGGAAAGTGTTTTGTGTGTGTAGCAATTGGCAACAAAAGGTTCAATTCCAGCACTAGTGCCACCACATATTATTGAAATAGACGCAGTAGGGGCAATAGCAATTTTATTCGAAAATCGTTCCATAATGTTGGCGTCGATAGCATCAGGGCATGCACCTTTTTCTTCTGCAATTTTACGACTTGCATTGTTCACTTGTGTTTGAATGTTAGAAAATATTACCTTATTCCAAGATTTCGCCGCAACAGATTCAATTGGTGTATTTTTACTTTGTAGGAATGAATGAAAGCCCATCACACCTAAGCCGACAGAACGCTCACGCATGGCGGAGTATTTTGCACGTTGCATTTGGTCTGGTGCTCTTTGAATAAAGTCTTCGAGGACATTATCAAGAAAATACATAACATCTTCTATAAAAATAGGATCGTCTTTCCATTGCTCATAAAGCTCTACATTTAAAGATGACAAACAACAAACGGCGGTGCGTTCTTTTTGTAGGTGATCTTTTCCTGTGAGAAGTGTAATTTCTGAACACAAATTAGATGTTTTTACTTTAAAATTATTTGCGTTGTAAACATCTGGTAAGTGTTTATTAACATTGTCGATAAATAAAATATAAGGTTCGCCAGTTTCTACTCTTGCAGAAAGGATTTTAATCCAAAGGTCTCTTGCATTAATTGTATTGGTAACTTTCCCTGTGTGAGGCGATTTTAAATGCCATGGTTTTCCATTATGAACAGCGTGCATAAATGCATCACTTAGGCAAACTGCATGGTTTATATTTAGACATCGACGATTGACATCGCCTCCTGTTGGGCGACGAATATCTATAAATTCTTCAATCTCTGGGTGTGTGTCATGCATATATACAGCGGCGGAGCCTCTTCGCAAACTACCTTGAGATATCGCAAGTGTCATGGAATCTGTTACTTTAATAAATGGTATAACGCCAGAAGTGTGACCCTTGTTTGAAATCTCTTCATTTATTGAGCGAATATTACCTATAAACGAACCAATGCCTCCTCCACTAGCTGCAAGGTAGACATTCTCCAGCCAAAGCGATGCAATTGAAGTAAGGCTGTCATCTGTTTCGTTTAAAAAACAAGAAATTGGCAAGCCTCGTGTTGTGCCACCGTTTGCAAGAATTGGAGTTGCCGGCATAAACCAAAGATTTGACATATAATCGTATAATCTTTGGGCGTGTGCGTCGTCCTTTGCATATGCTTTTGCAACCCTTGCAAATAAATCTTGATATGACTCTCCTTGAAAGAGGTATCTGTCTTGTAGAACAGTTTTTCCAAAATCTGTGAGATTACTATCACGCTCTTTAACAATCATGACCATCGATGTATATATTAATTATAACTTCATAAATTATTGTCTACGCCAGCCTCTATAAATGCCTTAACAGCAGACTGATGCACGGGTAAATTTGGCATAGATGTACTTATAGAGTGCACAGACATTCTTGCCGTGACAGGAGAATATTGACGAAAAGATTCAAAGTTTTGTAGTATATTTTGCACCATATTATAAACTATGATGTCATCTGTGTATTTTGAAGTTATTAAAAGTGCACGCGTCCCCAAAGTATACATTTCTTTATTATATCCATAATACATTCCGGCGGGAATTGTCGACAGTGAATAAAAGCTATTTTCTTTCATCGCCTTATTGATGAAGTCTTGTGGAAATGGTATAATTTTCGCACCACAATTTTCAACAAGATTTTTTATTGCATTGCTTGGTTGCCCACCAATTATAATGCTAACATCAACTGCTCCAGAACAAAGAAGATGCTCCGCCGATGATTGATTTTCTATAAAAATATTTTTAAAATCAGTGCCTTTTGCACCAATGTGTTTAAGTATTTTTGTTGTAAAATTCCTTACACCGGAGCCGTCTACACCTATGTTTAAATTTTTACCCTTCATTTCATAAAATGAATTCATTTTCACATCTTTAGCAACCATCATGGTGAATGTTTCTGTATAAAATGGAAATACTACTTTAATACTAGATGGGGTATCTCCTTGTTTTTCCAAATAAGAAAGTAGCTCATCAGCTTGTACAAGTGCAAAGTTATTAAGACCACCCTCAACAGCATTAATATTATATTCTGACCCAGGCGTAGATTCTACCATGCACCTCGTGTCTTCGTGGTTTAAAAGGTTAAAAACACGACACATCGCCCCAGCACTCGCATAGTATAAACCCGTCGTAGAACCTGTTGCAATGGTGATAATTTCAGAAGAATATGCTTGAAAACTTATTAGCACAACAATCAAAATAACCCTTATTCTAAGCATTGTACGCGGAAAACTTTTTCAACTTTATATATTGAATTGAAAAATAAGAAATCAAGTTTTTATTTTAAAAATAATAATCTACATAGATGGTAAATGTGTTGATATATTATCCTATTGTTGTTTGTTGCTCTTTGATTGCGTCCTTTATTCTACTTGTTGTACTTAGCATTTTAGATGTAAAAGAAATTTTACCTCTTTTTGGAGATCTACTTCCACGAGATGTTTTTATCTTTTGCTCAACTGTTAATTGTGATTGATTAACACCACTTAGTAAGTCTATTTTACAGTGTTGTATTTTAAATAACGATTTCAATGCTGCTTTTACCTTATCGCCTAGCAGTTTATTTGTTTTCATTGCATCGTCCAAAGACTGCACTTTTATCTCTTGACCATTCACTTTTACCGTGATAGGAACATGGCTGTTGAACAATTGATCAATGTAAGATATTGCATGCTTTCTTCTATTATCAGCAAAAAAATACTTTTCTGTTAGACGACTTAATTGTAAACCATTCATACATCAACTAATAATGATAGCTAACTATAACATAGTTATCATTCACTTGCAAGGAAAATAATTTGGGTCTTCAATAATGTTTATGCAAAGGAAATAAAAGGCAGAAGAAAAATATTGCCTTAAATAAATTTGCAAAAATGGTTGAAGTTAATAAAAATACAGCAAACTTGCCCTAACTGGCAGACGGGATGGGATTCGAACCCACGATAGGTATTAGCCTATACACGCGTTCCAGGCGTGCTCCTTAAACCACTCGGACACCCGTCTTTTATAGTATGGCAGGAGCAACAGGGGTCGAACCTGCGACCTTCGGTTTTGGAGACCGACGCTCTACCAACTGAGCTATACTCCCAATACAAAACCACTGTGTACAATATGAATTAATAATTCAAGTGTTTTCTATATAGTGTGTAAGAATAGGTTGCTTTCTTCTATATAATTAACACACAAAAGCGATATAAGGCATTTATAGCATATATTAAATCTAAATAATATAATTACCCAATGTGTTGGCAGAAAACGCTTGACAATTATTTTACAATGTATAACTTTTGATGACAGTTCAAAAATGAACAATATATTTTTTGTGATACCCTATGAAACACCTTGTTAAACATGGAAAATTTGGAAGAGATAGAGACTCACGCAAAGCACTTTTTCGTGCATTAATTACTTCTCTTTGCCAGTATGGAAGAATTGAAACAACATTGTCAAAAGCAAAGGCTATCAAACCTTTAGCTGAAAAACTCCTTACAAAAGCAAAGAAAGGAACACTTGCAAGCATTAGGGACATTGCAGGCTATGTATACACAGAGGACGCAAGAAAAAAACTTCAAGAATATGCAAAGTTAGCAGAAAAAAGAAACGGTGGATATACTCGCATTTATAAGAAGGGTCCTCGTTTAAGTGACGCAGCACCAATGGCAATCATTGAATTTGTTGACAAACCTTTAAAGAAAGCCGAAGATAAGTAGTAACTTTGTATGCAAGATCAAAATTTATTTTTTGGATTTACCAAAAGGTTTTGGTTTTCATCTTTTGTTACCCTTGCTTTAACTTGGTGGTTTTTACATAAAGTTGGAACTTTAATTACACTGCCTTTTGGCTTCTCGCTAATTACGGCGTATATTTTTAGCTATCCTGCGGAAAGGCTTTCACATAAAACTGGTATAGCAAAGGGTATAATTGCAATGTTTATTGTAGTCTTACTTTTTGCATCATTGATACTCTTTTGCATAACATTTATTCCCGTTGCCATTAGAAATATATACTCTATTGTTCAATATATACCAGACTTCACCACAACATTACAAAAAATGTTTTTTGCATATATTCCGCAGTCTTTACAAGCTACTATTATAGAAAGTTATTCACAGATTGACAACATAGTTCCTAAAATAACTAAAAAAGTTTTTATACACTTTACTAATCTTTCATCTTTTTTCACGCAATTGTTTACATTTTTTGTTATCACCCCAATTGCGTCATATTACATGATAAAAGACTGGGATGCAATAAATAGACATATATTCTCCCTTATTCCGCGACAACATCATAAGAAATTACTTGATGTACGCACTGATATTAGACAAAAACTCGCAGGGTATCTTGTCGGGCAAATTTATATTATTATGTTCTTTTGTATTTTTTATGGCATTGCACTTTTTGTAATAGACCTAGAATTCGGTTTCACCATAGGAATTCTTACCGGAATTGCAACTATCATACCATATGTTGGCTTTGCTTCTGGTTTTGCAACCGCAATAATGGTAGCATTGCTGAAGGGCAAAGGTCTTGCTTACATTGCAACTGTTGTTGGAATATTTCTTTCAGGTCAAGTAATTGAAAGCTCTTTTTTAACACCAAAGTTAATGTCAAATAAAATACAAATTCACCCACTGTGGATTGTCTTCGGCTTTCTTGTTTGTGGAGTATTTTTTGGCTTTTTTGGAGTACTATTCGCCCTCCCTATTACTGCTATTGCTAGTGTATTGATAAAATTCTATGTTGAAAATTACTACAAAAAACGCTGTATTTAGCATATTTTTTTTGTTAATTACACTACCTGCGTGCAAAAACAATGCAACACCGCAACCGTCGGAATTATTAGAGAGAGGTTTTAATTTTGCAAAAAAACATAAATATGAATCGTGTATTTATAATTTAGAAAAAATTGATGAGGTTTCCCCATATTCTACTTATTCTAAATCTTCAACACCAGTGTTAATTTACTGTAATTATATGCAAGGTAATTTTGACTCTATTCACCCAATGGTTGAGGGCTTTGAGTCTTTATACCCAAGCAGTAATCAACTTCCATACCTTTACTACATTCGCACACTTTCATATTTTAGAGTAATTAGAAACTATAGGAAGTCTATGCAAAATATAGAAAATATGTTTACAATGATACACAAACTGAATAATATTGCCCCAGAAAGTGAATACACGCAAAATATTAATAAATTAATTCCTTATACGGTAGAACTACAAGATAAAAAAGACCTTTATATTGCACAAAATTATTTAAATATGGATAATTTTATATCGTCAGGTAGTCGTTATTCAAAGCTATACACAAAAACACTCGATAGGAAATTGAAGCAAAATGTTGAACAATCAATGATTGATATACTTAAAAATTTAGGAATTCAAGAATGAATATGCAAAGTGTCTATATAAAAACATATGGTTGCCAGATGAATGTTTACGATAGTGAGCGTATGGCGGAATTATTATTTGCCAATGGCTACAAAGAAGCAGATGATCCGTCAAATGCAGATATTGTAATTTTAAATACTTGCAATATTCGTGAAAAAGCCGCAGAAAAAATATATTCAGAGCTTGGTAGAATTCGCAAACATAAGCTTGTGCGTAAAGAAGAGGGCAGGGACATGATTGTTGCCGTTGCAGGGTGCGTTGCACAGGCTGAAGGGAAAATCATCATGAAAAGGGCACCAATTGTTGAC
>CAJQOT010000031.1 GCA_905480015.1 uncultured Rickettsiales bacterium
TTACAACAACGAAATCTTGCGCTGCTAAATTTTGCAAAACGGCCACAAAGCACAATGTACAAAATATTGATGTTATATCAAACTTCTACCAGAATTCTAAATATATCGCATCTTGCGTAGAAAGAATTATAGATGCTTTCAATAACATTGAAGATAAGTCTAAAAAAAATATTATACTTTTTTCTGCACATGGTATACCGGTTGATTTCGTAGAAAAATTCAACGATCCATACCGCGACCAAATTGAATCCACCGCTTCTTTAATTCAGGATAGTCTCAAGAATATGGATATTCAATTTGAAGGAAGGGTTTGCTTTCAAAGTAGGGTAGGGCCAAAGGAATGGCTCAAGCCTTATATTCAAGATGTCCTCCCACAATGTAAAGGGTGCAATGTAATTATATTTCCCGTGGCATTTATTTCAGAACATTTAGAGACTCTCGTCGAACTCGATCATCAATATAATGAATTTGCAAAACAATGTGGAGTCCTTTCATACCATAGGGCTTTGACACCTTCCGACAGTCCAATGTTTATCCACGCTTTAACGGAAGAGGTCTTGAATAAAAATTGATATATTTCATGATAATTTCTTTCTTGATTTTAATAGAATTATATTCTAGTGGTAAAGTAGTTAACTTTGTCGTTTAAATGTCTAATCAAAAAATACTAGATTTATCAACGAATAGAAATTTGAATACTTTACTTAACAATACAAAAGATCAATTTCAAAACAAAGGATTTATTATTACAAAATTTGACGAACTTATTGCGATGGCAAGAAGTGGATCTTTATGGCCAATGACATTCGGCCTTGCATGTTGTGCTGTTGAGATGATGCAAACCGCAAGCTCAAGGTACGACCTTGACCGCTATGGCGTTGTCTTTCGTCCCTCACCAAGGCAAGCTGACGTTATGATAGTTGCCGGCACTTTAACAAATAAAATGGCACCAGCATTAAGAAAAGTGTACGACCAAATGTCAAACCCTAAATATGTAATCTCAATGGGATCGTGTGCAAACGGTGGTGGTTATTATCATTATTCGTATTCTGTTGTAAGAGGTTGTGACCGCATCGTTCCTGTTGATATTTATGTTCCTGGGTGCCCACCAACTGCGGAAGCACTTCTGCATGGAATTTTATTATTACAAAGAAAAATTATGCGCGAAGCAAAGGAGGATTAAAAAGTTAATATATATTTTGAAGGCACGCAAATGTATCAATGCCAGCCTTCTACTAGAGTTTTCGCCTCCTCAATAATTTTACCAAGAGCAGAATTACCTGTATAATTAGAAAAAAACCGATATTTTGCTTTTAAAGTACTATTGTATTCGATGAACTCTCTAATAGCGGAGTTATATATAGGTATTGCTTTGTAATAACTTTTAAAGTAAGACTTTTGAAGTAAGACTTTTGAAGTATTTATACAAAAATCTTCTACTTGCTTTTGTGTCATATCTTTTGAAAACACTGAATAAGAGTGCAACGATTGCGTGACCCTTCCTTGAAAAGATGAAGAATTAAATAATACTCCAAGCACACCAGAATGAGCGTTTGTTAGCATTCCAATACCTTGCTTTGTGTGTGCTGTTTTTGTGAAAACTGTTGTAATATCAAGGCTTGAATATGTAATGTTTTCTAACTTTTGATGAGTTACATCTGAAATGCCCATCAGTTTTTTCGCGTGAAATGTAGGAATTGTGATAAATACTTTACCTTCAAGTGGGGAAATGTCTGTGATTTTTGTATTATACGAAATATTAGCATGTAAATAGCTGGAGAGAGCATCAATTAAAGACTTAAAACCAAGCATTGGTGCAATAATACCTTCATTTTTACTATAAATTTTTCTAAATAATGCTTTGAAAGTATGGTATACTCCTCGTTTTTCAGTGAAATATAATCCTTTAAAGGCAATTTTCGCGTCTAAATTTTCCGCCGATGTCGCATATACGCCATTGACGATGCATTGTAGTATTTTTGTTGTAAATGCTGTGCCATAATGGTGGTTTGTGAAGTCTGCAAGGGATTTATATGATGACTTTCTTTTTTTAAACTGTAAAAGTATTGCTTTTAAAGTCTCACCAAAAGTAAGAGGAAAGCCCACTTGAAAGTTATTTTCTGCATTTGAAATATATTTTTTTCCACATAACAATGGCGTAGTTTTAATGTTTAACTCTTGAAGTAATACTTTTAAAGTATTATTAGACCGCACTAAATGTGGCCCGTGCTGAACCATTCCCTCTGGCATAAATTCTGTGGAAATTACGCCTCCTGCCTTGCTTGAAGCCTCATAAATATGGACATCATACCCTGATTTTTTAAAAAAATAACCAAGTGCAAGCCCACTAATTCCAGCACCAATAATGTTAATCTTCATCGCTCTGTTTTTTGATTATTTTTCGTATTATGCAATGGTAGTCACTTAGTTTTGTATAATCTATTTTGTAGCCGTCTGGTATAAAGTATTGATTAGGTTCGAAGTTAGTATGACAATTACTGAACTCAATGTTTTCAGGGTTTACTACCTTTTGAAATGCATTGGAACCCCTTTTTATATAATTAATACCTGGTAGAAAAACATTAGTAAACTTTATGCCTTGTGGAATAATTATTGACGGCAATGGGAAGTTAATCTCACAATCTTTTATTTCTTCTCCTGCGTTTATTAGCACTCCCAACGCATGGCTTCTTACATCGTGTCGGTTATCAATATTTTTTACTATACACCAAGCATTATTAATTTTTTCCTCCCTTGCTGCGGCAAGTTGTTTTTTTGTGTGGGAATACGCCCTGAATGTAAAAAACATTGCAACTGAAGCTGTTATCAT
>CAJQOT010000032.1 GCA_905480015.1 uncultured Rickettsiales bacterium
CATGTATATTTTTTGAAACAACCGAAATATCAACTTTCTCACTATCAAGCCTTTGGTTTACATCAAATATTTTGATTGCCAGCAATCTACACTCAAATTCCCCTTCTACATGATTTTTAATATCATTCAAAGATTGACCTTTTATTTTTTTTTCATCTACAGACAAACCCTTCATATTCCTAAACTCCTCCGTAACCACTCCAGATTTACCAATCAATGAAGATTTTACATTCAGGAGTTCATGGATTGTTTGCGCTTTTAATATTACCTTACTTACTTCATCGGCTGTTATCATATAATAAAATTAATTAAGACTTTGTAAAAAATTTGTCGCAATTTGCTGTGGTATCTCAAGGGTATAGTTTGTCACTACACCAAATATCACCACTACCACTGCAGGTATCATAATTAATATTTGACTCAAAGCCGGAAATACAACTTCGCTATCTGGGTGTTTCTCAAAATACATAGCGGATATTATCCTCCAAATATAAACCATATTCAGCACAGTTCCTACGGTAAAAATAGCAAGCACAAAAAACTTACCACTTTCTACAAGACCCTGCACCATATAAAATTTACTAATAAATCCACTTGTTCCAGGAATGCCAATCAAGCTTGCTGCAAGAATACAAAACGCAATGCCAACCAATGTATTTGAACCTACCCCTTTTATTGCGGACACTGAGTAGCTTTTACGCAAATTGTACAACTGTACAATAAACACAAAAATTCCAAACTTTACCAAAGAATTATGCATCATATGAATTATTCCACCTGCAATTGAATGTATATTAGGTGTTACAAGTGATATATATATATATCCTACCTGTGCTAGTGTAGAATATGCCATCATTACGCGCAAGTCTCTTTCTTTAATTGCTGTAACGGAAAACAGAAGTATTCCCATCACACAAAATGGAGTTATAATATGTGAGGCAAATATTATAAGTGAGTACCGATGCAATGCTCCATAAAGAAAAAATAGTAATGTATAAATAGCAATATTACTTATAACTGACCCATAAAATGGCAAAAAATACCTTGGGCATACGGTATAAATTTTTCGCACCCAAGATGTAAAAGGAAAAATACCAATTTTAAGGAATGATGTTAAAATAATTAAAGATACAACAACCTTCAAAAGGGAGTCCTCACTCACATTGAATGAATCGCTATATTCTGCAATTATTGAAATGTTTAATGTATTAAAAATAATATAGATTATCTCAATTGCAAGTACAAGAAAAATAGCACCAACTCCACCAATTAGAAGGTATTCAAGAGTACACTTTTTATTATGCGTGCTATCTGTGTTTGCAAATACAAGGCAAATGCAGATAGTCATCAATTCAAGAAACACATAAAAATTAAAAAAGTCACCCGTCATCACAAGAATTAATCCACATACAATTACAATGCTAGTAAATCCTATGGAATATTTTAACCTTGTGCTGTTTCTTCTTAATAAAACCAACAATGTATAAATTCCTGAAATAATTATAATTGTCGCCATAATTCTTGATACATCGGTAAATGAGTGCTCAATGCCAATTGTTTTATGAAAATTACCCAATACGAAATGTGGATCTCCTACATTAAAATAAACTACAAATGCACTGATAGTAAGAAGGAAGCATATCGTTACGATAATTGCAAACAGGGCTTTACGGTATGGCGTTATAAAAGCAAGAACCGCACACCCTATAATGGATATGATTAGTAATTCTAAAGTTTCCATATTTTTTTAAGTGGTAAAAAAACCAAAATTGACCTTTGTCAATATTTTTCTTCTTGACATTTACAAAAATATTTCACTATCTATCGCATACATATGCGGGTGTAGTTTAACGGTAGAACTTCAGCCTTCCAAGCTGACCGTGTCGGTTCGATTCCGATCACCCGCTCCATTGCATATCGTTAACTAAAATGCTAAAAAATGTACAGTGCTAATGACATAAATGCTGTACACTTTACAATGATAGACTCACATAGGTATGGCAACATATATGAACAAATGCTAAAGCTTCGATATAAGGGTTTTATTCAAGAGGAGAAATATCAAGATGCCCATAGTTACAATGGTTACGAGTTTGACCAATATGATACCCCAAACACACACTATGTTGGCATTACATTAAAAGGGCAATTAATTGCAATATCACGTTTAAATAGAGTAGATCATTCAATCATCTACAAAAGCCTTGATTCAACAGGAGATAAAAAGAAAATTACTGTATCATATATGGTAAAAGATCAATGGGGCAATAAGATTCCTCCAAAATTTCTCTCTCTTACACACAGCACATATGAACTTACAAGGCTGTATGTTGATTCATCAATGAATTTTTTAGAAAGGTCACGTATGAACAATGCTATTGTAGTTGCAACATACATTTTATCAATTAAAATTCATTGTGAAGCATGGGTTTATGTTACCACACCATCAATACATAACGCTACACACAAACTTGGCATAAATGTGACAAATGAATGCAATATTACAATAGATGGAAACAACGTAAAGCTTGCAACGGTATCGGTTGAAATGGATAACATTGATAGCATTCTGAGTAATTTGTACAAGAGGACACAAATTAACTTAATACCATTTGTAAAAAATATTCTATAGTAGCTCTGGGCAGGCCTGAGAGAGAACCTCTGATGTTGTTTGAGTTATAGCCTCACCTTGTGTTTTATCGTATGTATTAACAGCACGTGGTAAAATTGCCAATGCAATGGTTTTAGCACCAAATACA
>CAJQOT010000033.1 GCA_905480015.1 uncultured Rickettsiales bacterium
ATAGAAATAGCTAAGCTTTTAGATATTGATAAGTCTACAGTATACAGATGGAACAAGAGATATAAAGATACTGGGAATTGTGATATTAAAGGTTATCACGATAATAAAGATAAAATTAAAGTAGATGCCGATGTAATTCAGAAGATTGTAGATAAACATCCTCATTATACTTTAAAAATGATTTCTGATATTGTTGGCAATATTACAGATGTAACGGTTGCTAATATTTTAAAAAGACTGGGCTACACTTTTAAAAAAAGTCATGGTTATATAAAGAGAGGGATGAAGTAAAAAGAAAAGAATTTGTAGAGACAATCAAGGATTTGCCTCAACATTCAATTTATTACCTTGATGAATCTGGATTTGATTTAGATATGCAAAGATTATGTGGATTTGCTAAGATTGGGGAAAGGCTGTTATCGGAAAAGTCAGGTAATCGCAAAGGCAGGAGGGTATCTGTTGTGGGAGTAAGAAACTATAGCCATACTCTGTTACATCACTCCCATTTTACAGGATGTATGAATAAGGAATTATTTAAAGAATATCTCAAAGAAAAACTACTTCCTAATTTACCAAAGAACTCATATCTTGTTATGGATAATGCTTCATTTCATAAGGGGGAGGGTATAAATGAATTGTTTAAGATAAATGAGGTAAACCTCATTTATCTTCCACCATACAGTCCAGATTTAAACCCTATAGAAAAGAAATGGTCTCAGATTAAATCCCTCTATAGAAAGCTTACTTATAAGTACGAAGATAAACTAGAGTTAATTGAATATGTTTTAAATTATGAGTATGCAAGGTTATTTTAATTTGCTATAGCTTCATCAAGGCAGGGAACTGAGGCTTATTTCATCAATTTCATTGTCTTCGTTTTCGTATCTGTAATTACACATATCGGAATATGATTCAAAGAATATTCTTTGTGGAGTAGGCGGAATAAGGATATTATCTACTTCATAAACAACGGACTCTTGGATGTATTGCAAGCAATCAAAATATAAAGGTTTGTCCATTATCTTTTTTACTCGTTTCTTGATGTAGAATTTTAAGGTATCTGATATATCTGCAAATTCTTTATTAATGTGTATTTGGATAACTTTTTCTTTGATGATATCAACTAGGGCTTGGGTATCCTGTGTAAAATCATCAGTTTCAATTCACCTTTCCATTACTTCAAGAACATGGATCATATCGTTTTGGATTTCTTCTATTTGATCTCATTCTTCAAAATCAATATATTCTACCTTGTCTACTCTATGGTAAAAGTTCGGTGTGTATTGTGGTATTTTTGAATACTGACTGAATAGCAAATGTTTGAAGTATGGTTTTAACCGTAAGAGCGTTGGTTTTTGGTTCGAATAAAGATATATTGCTTGTCTGTCTTTCATTCTCATTATGGATTGTGTATCCATCAATGGTTTGGTTATGGTTCTTTTGTTTCCTTTGTCGTCGGTTTCTTCTGTTATAACCGTTCCGAGTATTTTCTCTAATCTTTCGCAGGTATCAAGGTCTAGCCCTGCATAGTATATTTGGTTGGTTATTCCTCCGTTTATGATAGTGTTTGCTTGGCTGTCTCCGTAGGCTGTTTCAAATTGTGAGAGCGATTGTATGATGAGTGATATACTTACTCGATACTTTCTTATGGTTGTAATGGTAGTTGCAAGGCTTGGTATGTTGGTATGTCCTGCTTCGTCAAGAAGGCAATAGACTGGGAGTGTTTTTTCATCATTTGATTTAAAACAAGTGGCAAAGAATCTCGAATAAAAAAGATTCAGAAGGAATCCGTATACTTCTAAATCTTCTTGTGGAATTTGGAGATAGACTATGGTTTTTTTATTTCTAATCTCATTTAAGTCTATTTCATTACTCGAAGTCAGTTTTGCAAAGTCTTCGTTTCCTACAATAGATAGAATATTGAGGGCATTGGTTACGAATGATTTGGTTGTTTTGTCATTTCCACTTGTAAATCCTTTCCATTCTTTATAATTATTCTGATAGTTTCCGACTGAATGGCGTTGTATAAAAGCATCAATGCCTTTTCCAGATTTCCCAAAAAGGTTAAGGAGGTGTCTAAGATTTGCAAGGTTGCAGTATTTATCGTGGTTTTTGATATTGTTTTGTTTGCGTTGTTCTTTTTGGGAAACCAGTGCAGTTACGAGTATTTCAATGAGTTTTTTTGCTCCATGATTCCAAAATGGATCACTTCTGTGTTGTACTCCTGAATTTGCAAGGATAGAGGATACATCAAGTATTTCTTTGTAGGTGGTTATACTTGCGAGTGGATTATATCTATTTGATATATCAAGTTTAGTTGGGTTGATGATTTTGATGTCATAGCCTTTTTTAGCCATATATCCACTAGTTTTTTTATGGAGTTCTCCGCTTAGGTCGGTGCATAAAATTGAGCAATTATTAAGCTTCAAAATATTTGGGATTATAAAAGAGGAGGTTTTACCTCCTCCTGTTTTTGCTACTACTAGGCAGTGCGTAAACGAAGTTTTTTGTGATATTCTATCCCGTAGCCCATTTATTAGAAGTCCTTTTCTGAATGGATTTATTAGGTATATTCGCTTGATGATATTCATAAAGCCTTGCGGTCTGTGGTGTTGGAATATCTTTCTGATGATAAAAGCTATTGGGAGGATGGTTGTTACATATATGAGCTTTCCTGTGTATTTGAATGTGTAGTATATGGTGTATCGTATGAAATCAAAGTATGAGCCTCTACCAAATAGGAGAGTATTTCCTTGCGAGTCTTTCATTTGCTTTTTTGGTAGAATACAAGCAGGGAAGTTCATTCCTACTGTTTTACATGCATATTTTACCGCTACAAAGAAGATAAACAGAAAGAAGAGCCGTGCTAATGTTTGGGTAAGGAGTGGTATTTCTTGTCCTTGTTCCCATGCATTAGCTTGTATGGGAAATAAGAGCAATAAAAAAACAATAGGAATAAACCTATTGTGTAGGTCTCCTTTTTTACGGTTTATGTGTGTTCTTCGGTGGTTGATGGAATAAGAAGAACGGAGATTTGTTTTTGGAGTGGTTACTCCTGTGTTTGAGATTGTTGCAATCTCTTTTGTATTTGTTTTCATATGGTTTTATGATTACAAAAATAAAGTAATGGCTGTTTTAAGCCGTTTTTTATTTTATCATAAATAGGTTTATTTTTCATAGAATACGCTTTGACTAGTTTTCTTTTAAAATGGTAATAATAGATTTGATATATTTCTTGCTCTTGTATCCCATCAGCTGAATTGCTTCTCGTGAAAGTTCTATCTTTTCTTTATCAAGATAAGGTGTTATAATATCATCTTCGTTAAAAAAATCTCGTATTTGAATATTGAGCGTTTTTGCTAGAATTTCCATAAGTTCGATGCCTGTTGATGTGACACCTCTTTCTATATTTGAAACGGTTTCTTCGGTTTTTTTAATTTGTTCTGCCAGTTGGCTTTGAGTAAGATTTTTCAATTTTCTGTAATAACGGACTTTTTTTCCAAATGTTCGTTTTATATCTTCATTCATATCAAATACTATTGAGTAGATGGTAGAATGTTATTTCTATATACTAATAATACCATAGAACAGTATTTTGGTTTTTACTTGATTTTTTATATTACATAAAATACTATTTCGTGTTATTTATATTTGTACTCTATGAAACGGATTATTATTTTGACTTGTTTGTGTATTTTTATGTCTCAAAATGCCTTTTCAAGTGATTGGGCTATCAATGATAAAAGTCATACACTAAAAATACTCAAATACAAAGGTTCTTCTGTTGCTGAAATGAAGTATGACGGAAAGTGGTATTTTTATTGCGAGAAAGGTCGTAAACGAGGCAAGGCAGGAGAAAAATATGATTCTCTTCGTACCGTAACTAAATTTGCAATGTCTGAATGCTACAAATCATAATTTTGAGAATTTAGATTTTTGTGATATTATATACTCATATTTATTACCTAAAAAGGAGGTATGTGAGATATTGATATCAATTCGTATTGTTTTGAAGAAAAGGATGTCAGCTCCTCGAGTTTCGATAGTTCGTATTGTAGTCAAACTGAGGTTGAAGAAATTACTATCAGTTTTAATATGCAAAAGTCCAAAATATGAGAAGAATGTAGGGAAGAGCTAGACTCTTGTAAAAATGATATTGAAGAGAGCAATATTATTGAAGAAGATGAGGAGGAACAAAGCATAGAAAAAAATAATACTCATTCCGTAGTAGAGGGCATTTTGGAACAGAATGGAGTTGTAAAATTTGATATCTGATGAGAATCGTTCAAATTTAATCCAAACAATACCGATGAAACTGGTATTTGATTTTGTAGTGATTTGGTTCATTTGTGAGAGACTACCGTCTCAACTGAAAACTGAGTATTTCTAGTTGATGAGTGAAAAATTCTTGATTGGAAGAAATCTATGGGGTTTTATATGAATAAGATAGAAGCTATGTGAGAAGTTTCTTCTCACTCAATATATCTAGATATATTGAGTCGTCTTGAGCCAAGTCCTATATCTGCTTTCACACTGGAGAATTATGAAAAGAATTGCCATACTTTGGAATGTATTTTATTACTGGAGGGATCTAAACAGAGTTTGGATGATGATAAAAAGCACGAATTATTATTGAATGCAATTGATGAGTTTAATTTGCTTTATGAGGATAAGATTTGGATGGAGGATTTAGAGGATGGCGACCTTGAAGGTGTTTTAGATGAGAGGTTGGTTAAGATTTTGGAGAAAGGGGTGTTTGTGAAATAAAATTTAAAGTATAAAAATAATAAATTATATTTGAAAAAAATACTTGACAAATAGAATTTCAAATAATATATGCAAGGCATTGCCTTGCATATATTATTCAATAGAAACAAAGCTCTTGACAAGTAAATTAATATTGTTGTAGCGAGAGATTAAAAAAATTCTTTTTAATTTTTATGCTTCCTCAAATAAAAAATCGCATTTTGACATCACAAAGCAAAAAGTCAAGTTTTTTTATTAACTTGCAAAAAAAGTTTTTCAATGTACAATACGGTTTTTAAATTTTAAGGGGTGCGTATGATTAATCGTATTATTCAACATTTTTCTACTTTAGAAAAAAACTATATCAGTCGTATTAATAATACAATTCAAGATAACAAATATAAGGCAGTGAAATTACGAGAAGACGAATGGTATGGTAAGGAAGAAGGAAATAATTGTAACAAACTAGATGCCGCTAAATACACAGCACAAATTATTAATGAAGCACTAACGGATATATTATTCTATTCTAACACCTTGGATACAAAAATATACAATCATCCGTTTGTTATTAAAGCTATAAATAGAGCTATAAATGAAAGAAATATTACAATAAAAGGTATTTTACTCAATCCACAGGGTAAAAGTAGTAAATTCTATCAAATACTATCACAGAATAACAAAACATCCAATATCAAGGTTATGAATGCTGTACCAGATAAGCAAGAACAGATGTGTTTTATAATGTCAGATAATGAAAGATATCGGAGACAAATCAATAAAACAGATCGATACTTAGCCAAAATTGGTACAAAAGCAGATATCAGGCAAAATCTTATTGATAAATTCAATAAATGTTACGATGATAATGAATGTTAGTGAAAATATCGCACTTGCAGGCGTTATTACTGCCATAATTATCCCTCTCTTAGTGGCATCTAAAGCTATTGTTGAATCTGCAAAACGTTATGTTTTAAATTCAAATAGACTAAACAATCTTTCAATTTCTACATCATCTATTCAAAATGTTGATTTCTCACAAGAAGAAACCGACGATGTTATTCGTACAATACAAAAATATTTTGCACTCTCTACAGCACTCATTGTGTTTGAGATTGTTTTTCAGCGATATCGTATAATATATGTTCCATACATTATAACACTTGGTTTTTATTTGTATTTTTATACAAAATTAGATAAAAAATATACCACACATAATAGACCTCACTGCGATTATGAGAAAATATTTTTTCCTGTTATATTAATAAGCTGTTATTTGTATAACTTTTATATAGAACATTATGCAACATTCCCATCAATAGCATTATTATTGGTATGTGTCAGTATGTGTATATACATACCAATAATACGCATACATCGTTTTGATGTTAATAATTTAGATAATATTTTTATATTTAGTCTGAAAAGTATAATATTATTAATACTCAGTATACTATACATTAATACAATATCTTTATATCAAATCAACTTAACATTCAGTATCATACTGTCTATCATTTTATTATTGTATGTTGGAATAATATTGATTCCACAAGTGTTATTGAAGACAATATTATTTGTCAAATATTAATCATCCCTATCCAACTCATCCTCATCCTCTAGTTCTTCTTCAATTTCCAACTCCAGCTCATCTTCAATTTCTCGATCCAATTCCTTACTTTTCTCAAACTCCATAAAGTTTTGATACTCCAATTCTAAACCTAAAGTCTTAAACCTATGTTTTACTTTTGTCTTTCCTTTGGATTGTTCTTCAAGGTCAATTATTCCTGCTGTGTGACCTCTTTCATAGAATTCCAAATTGTGTTTTTGTAATTTCTTTTGGAGTTGTGTTTTGGAGTAGGAATCTAGCATTATTTCTGCTAATATTTGTTTGATTTCATCCTTTCTTGAGAGTTTTTTTGTTCTGTGTTTTAGTTGGTATTCTTGGTCTTTTGATTTTGAGGATTGGTAATTTGGTTCTTCTATTTCCCTTTCTTTGGTGTAGATGAGTTCTTGACCTAACTCTGGGAATTCTTGTTGTTTATAGAGTTCCAGTTCTTTTTGTATTTCTTTGAGTTGAGGTTTAGAGAGTCTGTGTCTCTTTGATTCATTCTTTGGATTTGATGATATCATTAAATGAAGGTGGAGATTGTTTGTCTCTGTGTGGATGTATCCTATAGCAATGTTGTCTTCTGCTCTTTTTTTTAGGTACTTGTCTGCAAGGATAGTAATTGCTTCTTTCTGTCTTTCTATTGATACTTCTTTTGTGTTTGGAAATGATATAATATCGTGATAGAGTGCATTTCCATTTTTGATGTTTTTTGTAAGTTTATGGTTGTTTGTAAATTCTTGTAATACTTGGTATCTATTATTGGTGTTGTGTAGGTTTCTTGATATTGGTGTTTCTTTATCATCTGATCCATCTTTCATATAGTCGTAGAGTTGAAAGAATGATGGCTTCTTTCTTGATAGGGTTTTTATTATCATATATTATGGTAATTAGTAAGAGAAAGTATTTCTTGTTCTAGCTGTGCTGTTGTATTAAGAATATAGGTTTTTTCATCTGAAGTGAGGTTGTAGTCTTTTTTAAAGATTCTTGCTTGGTTTTTAGCTCTTGCTATTTGGTTGATGTTTGTTGCTATTCCATTTACCTTTCTTAATAGCTCTTGGGTAGTTTGTAGGAGCTTTGTTTGCTGTTCTTGGTTCTGCTTGTTGGTTTGTATTTCTTCTTGGTTGAGGGTATCTTTAGAAAGTGATTTTGCTTTTATTACATCTTTAAGTTTCAGAATATCATCTTGTTTGTATTGTTGGAGGAGTTTGAGGTCTTTGTAGAGGGAGTTTATTTCATCTTGATTGTAAGTGATAGATATAATCTCATTTTCTTTTTTCCATTTAGATTTGCTGTAATACTTTTGTATGTAGTCTATTCTTGAAAGAATAGATTGTATTACTTGTGTCTTTTGGTTTTCATCAAACTTTTCATCCGTTTCATCATTTTTTACTTTCGACAAAAGTTCTTTGAGTTTTTTTATTGAATAGGATTTATTGATTTTATCTGCTCTTGGTATAAGAATATTTTGAGTTTTATTTGGCATAGATTTTTATTAATGTTAGAGCCATATTTTTATCGTAAAGGGTTCTAGGGAATTCCCTAGCAAGGAGGTGTTTTGCAGGAATTTTTTAATGGTATGTAATGCCATTTAAAAATTGCTATAGCAAAATGCAAACTTGCTTTCTATTCACGGCGAAGATATTATATACAGGAGTTCTGTTTTTGCAAGAAGATTTTTGCAACAAAAAGAAAAAAGAGTGAATAGAAAATTAGGGGTGGAATTTATGTTTTTTAGGGTGGGTTATTTAAAGAAAGATGGAGCAAGGCTTTCGCCCTGCTCATAGGTTTATGCTGTTAGTTTTTCGTATTCTTTGATGATATACTCAGCCTGTTTTCTGCGTATCATTTCATCTGTGTAAATGCTGAGATTTATTCCTAAGTCTTGATAATATACATTTGGTTTCTTTGTTATAGTTACCATAATGACATCAACATTGGCTGGTCGTTCTGAGTTTTTAGAGGTGAAGCACCGTCCTAGATTCTCTACTTTTCCGTATTGGTCTATGATGGTTTTGAGTTTTAATCTGTGGGAATTGTATGGGTTATAATAGGTGTGTTTATTCATAAGAGCTATGATTTTTCCTCCTTGTTTTAGGGTATTCCAAGCGTGGAGGGTATGTTCTGCTCCTCTGTCAAAGGGTGGGTTCATTATTATGAGGTCAAAGTTTATACCCTTGACCTGGTACTTGAGAAAGTCATTACCTATTAGCTTACAGTTCCGTTTTTGTTTGAGAATTTCTTGAAGCTGTGGAACGAATTCAAAGGCGTAAATATTGCTTTGCTGTTGCCGTTTGGTTTGTATTTTATTCAAATAATCAATAATATCTCCCTTGCCTGCTGAAGGTTCTAGTATGTTTTTTGGGAGTGGTTTTGTTTTATATTCCTCAAGCATTTTCTCAATAAGCTGTGATGGTGTTGGGAAGAAGTTCCAGTATGCTTTGATATTGGTTTTATTGTTAATTGTAGAGTTAATTTTGCTGTTGAATTGTGCAATTTCTTCTTGTGTTTTAATGTGTTTCATATAGATTTTAATAATTGATTGAATTGGAAGTTCGGTTGGTTGAAAGCCTACGAAAGTAGGCTCTGTTTTTTAGCTTTCGGCTACTCTTTTTGCTCTTCGAAGGGTGTGCCTCATAGCTTTTTGAGTGTATAGTAATGCTTCCACTTGCTCGTCTGTGATGTATTCAGCACTAAGTTCAAAATGGTCATCTGCTAGTTCTTGCATTTGGTTCAGCATTTCTTTGATGTTTTGAGTAATTGTCATTACTTCGTTTGTGTTGTTATTCATATAGATTATAATAATTATTGATTTTAATTGAGATTAAGGGGTTTTTACACCCCTTGTTGTATTTAGCTTTTCTTGGTATTGAGTGATACCTTTCTTGCTATAATCTTTAAGAGTGGTTTATTCTTGTAGATTTCAGCCTTGATTTCTCCCTGTATTTCTACATTTGAGCCTTTCTTGTAAAACTGTGTATTGTTCTTGATGGTTACAATAAGTTCATCATGAAAGACTATAACCTTGAACCATTTGGCTGTTTTGGTTTCAGTCTGTTTGTTGTATTTGTTGACTGCTACCAAGAACTCTAATCGTTCTTTAGTATTGGTTTTTAGGGTTATATCAGAGCCGATATTTCCTTTAATGGTTATACTTTCAAAGTTGAAGTAATGTTTGTTGTTAGTCATATAAAAATGAATAAATTAAAAAGATTATCAAAATTCAGATTTTCTGAATTTCTTGCCCTCCTTTGAACATACTTCGGCTAAAAAGTCAGCGGAGCGGAAGGTGGAGAAAAAAGAAATTTATGGAGTAGTAAAAAGTTTTTTTCGTAGAGAATCGGAGAAGAAAAGTTTTTGCGTTAAGCGGAGTAAAATTGTTTTTTACTACCTTGACCTTTTTTCAAAGACAGTATGTTAGGGGGGTGCGGTGTTGGTATGTAGTAGGGAATTTGAAATATATAAAACAGTTGACTTATATATGCGTACAATAATATACCTCTAATATAAATTTTATGAACAGAGTTTTTGTGCAACAAGATAGTAAAATATTACTTGCAGATAGCAGGTGTAATCACGACTCAAACATAAAGCAGTTATGGCATCTTGATTTTAATGAACAAGGGGTATTTGATTTAACATTTGCACAATTGCAAAAAGATTATAGTGTCAAAACATTTCAAGAACATTATACAAAGATAGAATCTGAAATAGAAAAATATCAAATACTCATTTTAGATATCAGTTTGAAATTTTTATCTTCAAATGAAAGAGATGATGTTCAACGCACCCTCGAACGCTTCATTGAAAATAACAAAACACTGTTGTTGCATTTTAACAACGATGAAGAAATAATACAGAAAATGCTAACAAAGAGAATTGGGTGTTTGCTGAGTTTGTACTTGTTATCACTCAATAAAACGGTATGTATTTTGTTATTCAGCAATATGAAAGAAGACAAAAAAATCTTACCACAAACATTATCATATGCAGATATACATTACAAAAACCGTCTAAATTACCAACAAAAGGCAAGGGGAGCGAGTGAAGTAGAGTCAGTATTAAATAATATTGATAAAAAGTTAAAATTATTTTAATGTAATGATATACAAAATCTCTTATAAAGTATTGACTTTATTTCATTTATCTATATTTTGTATTATAATTTGTGTTGTGTATAACAATGTTTCATATGCAAATATATCTCCATTTTTTCAACACAAATCTGTAGTCATCACACAGGAAGACATACAAAAGAACAACAATACTATAGAGGATATCATCAAGAATGTCTCAACATCACATATGCAAATTAATAATACAATTACTTTCGCAGTTAAATTTTTGATGTGGGCTGGTGGAATATTTATTACAATTATATCATCCATATGCGGTATAATTGTTTGGTTTATCATTAAATACTCTAAAACAGTTATGAAAAATACAGTTAAAAGTCTTATTGACGATGAAACTCATATCATCAAAAATTCTCTACAAAAAACAGCTGTAAGAGCTATGGAAAACAAGCTCGAGGAAGGTAATTATTTGAATATAATAAGACAGGATATTTTAAAGAAAGTTGATGGCGAAATAACTCAGCGTATACAAGACAATAATAATATTCATCTCAAAATAAATAATTGTATATATGGTCTACAGCAACTACAAAAACAATGTCATAACACGGAGATAAAAAAGGATATTGAATATTTATCACATTGTATACCATTTATACTTGTAGACACAAGAGGTAGAGTTGAATATATTGATAGCTATATTGAGAGCTTAAATGATAATTTGCAATCAGAAAATAATAATATAAACAAAATGTATAATATTATTAAAATGGATATATTATTTATAATCAACTGTATCAAAACCAATCCACAGTACGGCATTGACGATGTACATTTTTACGATGATATTATCGACAATTTACAAGTGAAGAGTTAAGAATAAGAATGGGGGAGGAGCTAGAACCCCCCTTTTATCTCCTATTTTCTATATTTTTTTTTGTTTCTATCGTACTCATGTCTATTATTATTTCAGTAATAATAGACTTCCTTACGGAAATATTTGTTTTTACTTCTTTGGTTTATCTTTACAATTTTAAGGGTGAGTTTCATCCAAAAAACCATAAGGACTCATAAGAAAGCTATAACAAACAAATTATACAACATAACCATAATCAAAAAGATTAAGAAATAAAATATTATCCTCCTTTTGTGGTTTTGTTATGGTGAGGTTTTTTAGAAAAATCAAGCAGGAATAAAGAGGGATTTCAACCGCAGTCTTTATCATATTCCTTAAGAGCCTCTAAAAACATTTCTCCGTATTTTTTAATCCTTACCTCTCCCATTCCTCTAATTTTCTTCATTTCTTCAAGTGTTTTTGGTTTCTTTATTACCATTTCAACTAGAGTTGAATAATCGCAAATGTGAAAAGTTTGGATTTTATGCTCATTACCTACATAATGACGCAAGTTATTAAGAAATTTTAATAACTTTTTATCTTTCTCGTTTGTAATATTGGAATCATTCATTGATGGCTCTACATTTCTTTTCTCTCTAAAGTGAAAAGAAGGTATACAATCAAATATGCCAAGTAGTTCGTCCATAGATGGTTTTCTTCCTTTGCTTTCTTCCTCTTTTTTAATTTCAAAGAGATAGATTTGCTTTCCCTTTGGATATTTCCAAAAATATGATGGTAGAGATTCCAGATCCGTCATCGTCACATTGTATCCCTCTGCTTGAAGTTCGTTTTGAAATTGTATTAATTTGTTTTCATTTGTTTTTGACATAGTATTGTGATATAAATTGATGATATATGAAGATTTTATGATGCCTTGTTTATTCTAAATCCTTTCTGCTGAGAAAATGAATAATTCATTTTCTGATGTTTTTTATCATCTGCTAAAATCTGATTTAGATATTCAACCTTTTGTAATGGCTTCAGTTGAGATAATTGCCCATCATATTCGGTATAGCAACCATCCGTGATATGCAATTTATGCTCATTATCAAATAAGAATCTTCTGTATTCTAGTTCATCTTTAGGAGCTTTGATTAAATCAGACCACTTTCTAAAACCTACAATGTTTGCTATTGTATGCTGAGCGTTCATCAAAGTCCATTTATCTTCATCGAGATGAAAGCGGATAATAATCTTTTGTATATCAAAATATTTCGGCTTGTATTTATACAAACAATTCATTTCTCTAATTTTTCCCGTTATCATCATCGGTATTCTATGGGAGCTGTTGCTTTTTTGAAATTCCTTATTTTCTTGATGAAGTTTCCTGATATAATCTCTGCGTTCTTGAGAAATATCTTGTGTAATTTGGGTTTTACAATCCTTAAGAAGATTTTTTGCTTGTTGTTTGAAGTAATCAATATGTGTCATATAATATAATATTAGTTATCTAAATTTGGAGATAGTAAGCCGTTTATAGATAAAAATATATACTATATTTGGTGTAAAAATAAATGTTGGATGAGCTTATGTCTTTGGACTATCTGCCATGCTTACCAACAAGCACATAATACTTGTATTATGAAGAAAATCATTTTGCAAGTAGAAATTTTCTGCAAGAAATACAGAGGGATTTTACCCCTCTTTAAATTTGATTTATCTCTATTTTTGATTAAGATGTTGTTGCTTTGTCTGAAGAGAGTTGATTGTTGATTTCAGCTCTCTTTTGTCGTTTTAGAATGGTTTGATAAAATCATTCTTCTCTCTCAATTGAGATTGCGTTTCTTTTTGCTTTGTAAGATGCAACTCCTGTGGTTCATCATCCTGCAAAAGTATCAAGGACAATGTCTCAAGGGTTTGTGAATATTTCAACGAGGTTTTTGGTGAGTCATTCGGGTTTTTCTGTTGGATGGTTTGTTTGTTTTCATCAGTCTTTTCCGATTGCATAACTCATCACATTTTTCATCATTGGTTGAGAAATGAAGTTAAATGTTCTTGGCTTTGCATATTCTTTGTCTGAATTGATGAGCCATATTCCTATTTCGTAGCAACTTCTGAAAGAGTCTTTTTTGTACTTTGGAAGTGGGTTTGATTTTTGAAATATAATTGGTTGTCTGAATGAAAATAGTCATTGTCTTTGGAGTTCGTATCAAATCCATCCTGCGTATTGATATGAGAAAAATAATACTGCACTGGCATTTGGTTTTAAGATTCTTTTGTATTCTTTGCAAACAGTGAAAACAAATTTGAGATATTCTTCTTGTGATGAGAACTTATCCCATTCTCAAAAGTCATATTTTCTGATTTTATCTCATACTTTTGCCCATCACCCATTGTTTGATATGTTGTATGGAAAGTCTGAACAGATGAAGTCTATGCAGTTATTTGGTATTTTCTTCATCATTTCTATGCAGTCTCATTTTACGATTCTGTGCTTTGGAGTTAAGATTTTAGTATTGTTAGATTTTGTTGTAATTGTTGTTTTCATATTGGTTTATAGTTAATATTAAAGTAAAAAGAAAAGAGAGTTTTTAGGCTCTCTTATTTGTGTTGTTCTTTTAGATATGTGATGTATCATTGTAAAAATTTCAGTCATACAAATTTTCATATAAGGAATGAGTTGAGGTCTTGATGATTTTTTCGTTCAAAAAATTCATGTGAAATATCATTATATAGCTCATCTTGAGTTTTAAATTGTGAATCTATTTCTTCAAAAAGTTTTGTATTTATTCTTTCTAGATATGATTCTATACTTGTAAGTACTTTTTTCTCTAAAGAATGAAGATATATAAGCTCTTCCATTATTCTTTTGTATGTTCTTTGATAATGTATATTATTGTTAGTCATTGGTTATAAATTTTAAGTAAATAAAAAAACTATTCTTATGTGAATAGCTGTTGTTTCCTTTCTTTTGTGTTTCTTGTTTCTACATTCTTTAAAAATGATGAATTAAAATAATAGGACGATTAATCCTGTGGTATTAACACAATTTGTGATTTTCCAAGTCATATTCCTTTGAAATTAAATGTTAAGAATATATTTTAAAAAAATTGGTTTATTGGTACATAGTAGCTTATACTTTTAGTATAATAATTTATGGTATCAGTAGCTTTTGTAGGAAGAAATATTTTTAAAATATATTTGACTTGGGAAAGTTTTAAGAGGTTTCGAGGTTTGTTTTATAGAGTAATATTTTAGACAAATAAAAAAGAGTTTTCAGTATTTCATATAGAAATATCTAAAAAACCCTTAAAATGCAAATTGTATAATTGCCACAGATTGATTGGGTGGGCGTTGGTTATCACAAAAGCGTGTTTATGGGTGTGCGTAAAGGTGGTAGGGTGTTAGTAGCAAACATAAACATTATTTTATAATCTTCTTCAAATCCTCCACTGGTTTTAACTCTTTTGGTAATTCCTTTTTATCCTCTGCAAGTTGATAGCCTGCAACACCTATTGGTTTTGTAATATAATTTATGGTTTCTTGTACTTCTTTATTTTTTGATTCTTTACAGAGAATTATTCCTATAGAATCATTATCTATATTTTTCTTTAATTTTTTATCTACCTGTGAAAGATAAAAAGCCATTTTGCCTGCATGTTCGGGTTTAAATTTGGTAGTTTTGAGTTCGATAATTATGTAGCTTCTGAGTTCTAAGTGGTAGAAAAGTAAATCTATATAATAGTCATCATCTCCTGTATCGAGATGATATTGTTTACCTACAAAGGCAAAGCCCTTTCCTAATTCTGTTAGGAATTTTATTACATTATCTACAAGATTTTTTTCTATTTCTCTTTCTTTTAATCTTCCTTGTGAGTTATCTATAAACTCAAAATTGTATTCATCTTTGAATATCTCATTTGCTAAATCTGAATCATTTTCAGGAAGTGTAAGGGCAAAGTTGTTGATTTTTGCCTCATCTATTGCTTGTCTTGAATAAAGATTTGTTTCAATTTGCGTTATAAGAACGAAACGAGACCACCCATTTTCGACTGCTTTTTGAGCGTACCATAGGCGTTGTTCCTTATCTTTTACTTTAGAAATTAGCTCCATATTGTGACCCCATGGCAATTCCGCCACAGCTTGTGGCGTGTTTTGATTTTCCAAGTAAAGAGATGGATATTCATTAGCAAATTGTTTCATCTTTTGCAAGTTTCTGACAGAAAAACCTTTCATCGTGCCAAATTCATTTTTTAAATCTTTGGCTATGTCATCCATCACAGAATTACCCCATCCGAACTTTTCTTGTCTTTCCAAAATAATATTTCCTATTTGCCAATAAAGAGCAATCATCTCCTTATTTACAGCAAAATGGGCTTTTAGCTGTGCCGATTTTACCCTTTTCTTAATATCTTCTAGGGTTTGGAGGTAGTTTTTTGATTCTATAATTTCTGTCATAAGTTTTTATTAAAGTATAAGTAGCTTTACATCGCTTTTATTTTTAAATAATTTGACAATTTTTTATATTCCAGTTTTTTCATGTAGTTTTCCATATATTCGTAGTCTGGTTCTTTTGCATTTTTTATTGGGAGAAGGATTTTTTCTCTTTTAATTCTTGGGTTATTAATTTCACGATTAAAACTATATTTTTCACTTAACCTTGATGTTATTGTTGCAACAAATAGATAAATAAATTCATTAAAATTATCATTTTTTAAATGCGTTATATGGTCGCTTGCTACAAAAGGAAATGATTGATAAAATGTCGCCCCAACACTACCGCTGTTTGCAATAGAAAGACAATTTTCAAAGATTCTAATCTTTTTTTTATTTCCAACAAATCCATCTATTCCATTGTTTAACGATGAAGAAGAAACATATGGCATTTTTCCTTTTATATGGTCATCTTTTTTGAGTCTCTTTCCTCTTCTGATATCAGAGAAAACATTTTTTAAAAAAAACTCCCCCCATTCCTTTTGCCATAGTGGTTCAACTTCTTTAAAATTTTTAACTTCCTCAATTCTTTTTTTAATGTAGTGTTGGAATTTCTTCTGTTTTTCTTCCTCCTTGTTTCGCATAAACTCCTCCATAAAAGCGTAGTCTGGTTGCCCTGCTGGTGTTATTGGGAGTAGGATTTTCTTTTTTGGTAAGTCAGAACTTGATAACTGGTCTCCATATGAAAAAATTGAGACCGTTCTTTTTAAACATAATATAATAAATTTTGCTAAATATTTATTTAATTCTGCATTAAGTATTTTGATAGCATGAATTTTCATATCTAAACTTGCTGTATATGAATGATAAAAACAGAACCTAAAAAAGAAATAGAAATAAAATTTGTCAGTTCTCTATAATTTTTATGAACTATTTTCTGATAAAAATCATAAACACCATTATTACTATCAGTAGCTGTAATTCTTGGAATATTACCTTTTATTAATGTCTGTTTTGGTAATAAATTTCCTGTGGAAACTTCAAATATCTCCCCAATCTCAAACTCCCCACACTGAATATTTTTTAAATCCATATTCATATTATTTATTGTTAAATAAATATTCTCTCCCCTGCATTATCATACTACATTCAAAGGTGAGATAATCGGCAATAGTTTTTTCAAAATCCTCTTCTTTTGGGATTTCATCATTAAAATAATAAAATGAATGAAGCCACTCATCTTCTGCCTCAATGGTAGTTTGTACCATAAATTTGGTTTCGGCTGGTTTCCCATGTAAAAAGCATTCTAGCAAATGAGATTTTTGCGACTTTGCTCTTGTAGTTTCAACTAAACCAATATGCTTACTGACAATAAATCCGTCATCTTCATAATTTACAAACTTGCAATATTTCTTGTTTGAATGTGGTTTATGTGCCGTAAAAATTGCAATACAAGGGTTCGTTCCAACCCCATAGAAAGTATTTTTATTCAGTGTAATTACTCCCTCTAATGTATGGTTTTCAAGGATTTGTTTTTTCACTGCTTTATCTTCCTTTCTTTTCCCAATCATTGTTGATTGTGGCACGATTGCAACACACCTTCCACCATCTGCTAAACTATCAAGCAAGTGTTTAATAAAATTAATTTCTGACAAATGAACGGTATCTTTCCCTTTTGCTTGAGAATACGGCGGATTAATAAAACCAACGGTATAATTTTTCTTTCTCGAGTCCTCTGCTTTTTTCTTCAAAAAGTCCTCATTGGTTAAATTACTTTTTCCATCACCCCTTAAAATCATATTCGTAGTAGCAATGGCAAACATATCTTCTCGAATCTCTATTCCGTGAATATGTTCTTCTTTAATTTTATTCCTCTCCTTGCCCTCTGCTTCATTTAACATCTTATGCATTCCTGCAATAAGAAAACCACCAGTTCCACAACAAGGGTCAAAAATCTTATCGGAGTGTTTTAAATCAATAAGTTCAGAAAATAATTCTGTAATATGTTTTGGTGTGAGAACAACTCCCAAAGTTTGACCATCTCCACCACTATAACGGATAAATTCACCATAGAAACGACCTAAAACATCCTCCGTCGTATTAGCAATAACGGATTTTAAAATATTCTTATAAATATATTCAGCAAAGTATTTTAATGGTGTTTTTGCTAACCTTGTGTCTACTTGGCTAAGCAATGTTCTATCTTTAATTATATTAAATTGATTGAGTACCTGATTTTTTTTGACCTCTGGTTGCACTTCGACTCTTGTCATGTGGGTAGAAAGTGCATCAAATATTTTACTCCCATCAGTTTTTAGATTATCCCCTGTTAGATTATCAATAGAAAACGACTCTTCACTTAGTGCCAATAAAATTGCTGAAACAACTAATGGCTTTTCCGAGTCTCCAAGTTGTCCATAATTTCGCAATGATTCGTGTAATTCAGATGATTTTTTTATAATATCCTCAAGTTCCAATGTCTCCTCTGGAATCTCTCCCAAGACCTGCTCTTTATAATATTTTTCAATATTTTCACTAGAAAAATTCTCAAAATTTTCTACCTTATCGAGCAATTTATAATCTGATTCATCAACATAAATTGGACGAATAATATGATGTTTTTCATCCCCTGAACATCCAAATGCAAAGATTTTTTTGAAGTTGGTTTTTGATAAAATTTCTTTTGCATAATGCAACGCTCCATTTTCAGCATAGCTAATGATTGCTTTCTTATCCGTTGCAATAACTTGATTATCTTCATCTTCATATAAAACTTGCTTTTCTAACTCTGCTTTATTTTCAATGACTAAAATAAAATCTTTGGAAAGAGCAGTAAATTCAGGAAATCCTGATTTTCCAGTTCCTTTTTTAGAGGCAGTTTTTAGAGCTTCATACACCTCCTTAATATCACTACTATTTGGTGTATATTTTATCTTAGCACTCTCAAGAAGTTTGCTTATAAATATATCTGTCTTTTTTTCGTTTGGCATTGCTAAATATATAAAAAATTAAACCACAAATTCCCTACCAATTTTTAAAGCCTCTCTTTTATCTATATCAAGATAATACGAGGTAGAAGAAACTGAAGATTGACCTAACAGTAATCTCACTGCTTCAATGTTACCTGTCTTCCTATACACAAGCGATGCTCTTGTTCTTCTAAGAGAATGAGAACAATATTCTTTTGGATTTAAACCAAGATATGAAACCCACTTTTTTACAAGATAACCTAGCTGTCTAACTGTTAAATGTTTATTTTTATCTCTGCCACCTGTAAACACATAATCATCTTCATATAAAGATTCTGTCTTAATGAGTTCTATTAAATATTTCTTTGTCTCATCAAATATTTCCACTAAATGAGCTTCTTTTGTTTTTTTCTGCTTGAGTGCAATTTCACTCCTTATATTTCCATTGCTATCTATTACATCTTCAACAGTCAGTTTTAAAATATCACTAGCTCTGAGCATGGTATCAAAACCTAAAGAGCAAAGAGCTAAATCTCTTATCTCTTTTTTAGATTCTAAAATATCTTTTAGCAACCTTACCTGTTTTGGAGTAAATGGTTTTTTCTTTCCATACTCACCTCTTTTACTCGAAGTCATATTTTATACAATTTTCTTAAATTTCTAAACTACCAAAACCTTAAAATATTATTTCCATTTTTTCAAGTAAATATATTAAAATTGGAAACAATGTCAAAAGTAAGATTTTATATTCCAGTAGAAACTTAGATATAATAAGGATTTTTAGCATTTAGTATCATTTCCATTTTCTATAGAATTGGAAATGAAGAGGGTTTTTATGGATTCTATTTTTTGCTGTTATAATTTATTGTTTTTATTAACTTTTTGGCAATGCCCAACACCTACAGTTTTCTTCCTCACCTGGTACTGGACTTTCATTCCAAGAAAATGTTTTACCGTGTCTTATCATATGGGTAGAGCGGACTTTATCATCTGCTTGTGTAAACCAAACATAATATTGCTGTGGTGTAAATTCTTCTCTAGGATTATACCTTCCAACGCCACCTGGTATACCAATTCTTTTATATCCATTTTTATCAGGCTTTTGTTTATCTGCCCATTTAATATGATTCTTCAATTTTGCTCCTCTCCACTCTTGATTTCCATCAATTGTTTCAAAATGCAAATGCGAACCAGTAGACCTTCCAGTGTTTCCAACTTGTCCAATGGTGTCTCCTTGGGCAACGACATCACTACTTTTTACATCGGCTTTGTCTAAATGAGCATACAGAGTTAAAGTTCCACTTTCGTGTTCAACAATAACAGTATTTCCAAAATCTTTATTTGTTCCATCCCAAATGACAACACCATCTCCACTAGCACCAATATCCGTGCCTGTCTCTGCACCAAAATCAATTCCCCAATGGTCACTTGAAGTTCCATCAAATGGGTCATTTCTAGACCCAAAATCACTTGTGATTGGTACATCAATTGGAAATAGTAAACTCATATTTTTATTAACAATTATTCATCATATAATATGTGAATTTATTCTAAGGAAGCATAAAATTATGTTTTTAGAAGGCTTTGTATTTTTTCATAAATTTCATCTGCATAGTATTTGTGATAATAAGAGATTCTACAGTTTTTAGTTCTCATATGAATTCTGTTTTTTTCTGCCTCTTGTGGTATAATTTTATCTATATTCGTGGTATATTTTGGCACACTTACAATAAAATTATCATTGGAATCAAAATGCAAATTTATAGAATACTTACAGATTGGCTGTATAAAAACCTCATTTATTGTACCAAAGGCAACGCGAATTTTATTTTTCATATCTCTAAAAAATATTACATATCTGTCATCATTTACAATATCAAATACTAACAAGTAACCATTTTTATTGAATTCTTGAAGGTCGGTTATTTTGTTGCGTTGAATAAGAGATAAATATTGTTTTGATATTCTTCTTTGCAAAATAAATTTTAATGTAAGTGCTACTGATGGTTCTTTATCTTTACAAATATCACATTTTGTTACACTATAATTTTTTATAACTAGTGAGCCAATACCTTGCTCTTCACCCATCACACTAATTGCTATATTCTGTAAATTAATATCTTTGATTAATACTTCATTGCCATTTCCTGCAATGGTTTTACTTTTTATCGCACAATATCCATCGGTAATGATTGAACATTCTTCTTTGTTTATATTGTCATCACATGGAAAGTAGTACTCATTTGCAAATGAGCATTGTGACAATAAAAGAATAGATAGATATTTTAACATATTTTATATTCAGTATTACTTATAATTTAACCTTAATTTCTTATTATACCCACAAACCATTGGTATGATGAATATAATTTTATAAGAATAAAAATCAACTGATTTGAAAAAAGTTTCATATCATCACTATTCTTTAATATAAAGAACTTCTCTATTTTCTTTATATTCTATATAATAATTATATTTAAGTTTAATTTTAAAGGTATGAAAATCACTTTGTATAGCATAAAAGGTTCGGCAGGGAAAACACCTATTGCAACAAACATTGCACTTGACCTTGGATATTGCGTTGGAACAAATGAGGGTATTGATTGCTACAGTCACATACTTTCAGACGAACAATTTGTAAGAGTTGGGCAAAATGAGGAGTTTCCAAAATTCACAGACGACACCGATGTCGTTTTTGATTTATCGGGTTCCATTGGAGATAAAGCCCTCAGTATTACTAGTGCCATCAAGCAATCAAATGTTGTTATAGTACCAATATACAACCATACTCGCAGTCTACAAGGTGGAATTACTACTATTTTAGAAGTATCACAATTCACAAAAAATATTATTGTCGTTGCAACAAAATTAAAGAAATCAAAAACTAATACAGATAAGAAAAAGGAAGGGAAGTTAGCAATAGGGGAGTATGACTGGACACAATGTGAGGATTTCCTCAACATTGAAAAACAAGTCATAGACAATATAGATTTTGAAATACCAATTATGCCACTAAAACTTTCTAATGCTTTTGATGTTGTAGACGATGAGGAAAAATCTATTTTACAATTAGTAGAAACAAATAATCTCTACAAACATTTCTATCACACAGAGGCAAGCCAAATGACAGATATTTACAACTTAATCAAAAATTATGAGTAATATAAAAAAGAAAAATAGTATCTTAAAAATAGAACGCCCACACCAAGACAAACCAAGCACTTTAAAACTTGCCGATGAAAGCAAAGTTATTAAAAAAGCAGGAAGAAAACCTATTCCTATTGAAGAAAAAGGAACAGAACAAATTGCAATTAAAATTACAAAAGAACAGAAAAAAGCAATTGAAGAACAAGCAGGTCTTGTTCCTGTTGCAACATTTTTAAAGGCAAAACTCAAAGAATGCGGTGTTTTATAAACTAAATTTTTATCTGTGAATATCCAACAAGCAAAACAAATTCACTGCCTTGATTATATGCACTCTCTTGGGTATAAAGAAGTGAGAACACAAAATGGGACACATGGTCTTGAGTATGTTTTTAAGTCTCCATTGCGAGATGATACGAAGCCATCTCTTTGCATTAATATACCTCAAAATGTTTGGTCTGATGTCCCAATGGGGGAAGGTGGAAATATTTTAGATTTAGCCTGTTATTTACACGGATATACAAAGGGAGATATTAAGGAAGCTTTACGAATATTAAGCGGATTTCGTGGTGCAAAACAAATTGACCTCAAACAAAATTTAGGCATATAGCAAATTAAAATAACCTTGCATATTATAAACACAATAAATATCGTTTAGATATTTATTGTGTTTTATGATGGCAGTTCCTTACTCCAGTGACCTTAGAAAGAAAGTGATTAATTTACTTCAAAATGATAAGAAAC
>CAJQOT010000034.1 GCA_905480015.1 uncultured Rickettsiales bacterium
TTAATTATCACCTCATTACAAGTGGCATTAGGGTTGGCACAGTAAGGGCAGTAGAAAATCCACCATCTCCAATAACACAGCAAGATGGTAAAACTCTTGCTAATACAGTACTCAGTACAGTAAAGCCTTTGCTTCACCAAGGAAAGAAAATTTGTATAGAAGTATTAGAAGGTGGTAATACTACATACCTTGCAATGGGTGGAAAAAAACCATCTATCTTCAAAGGAAGTCGTTTAGTGATAAAGGGCACCAAGGAACAGGTTGACAAAGCATTAGGTAGAAAATCCGCCGCAACAAAAACTATTGCAATGTGATAATATTTTACTAGTGTTTTACAGGCTTGCAAATCACAACATTAAAAGTAAATCTGTGTTGCAATTCATCAAGCAACACACTTATTACAACACTTATAATTCCCATCGGTTAAAACTAAAACCTTGTAGGCACTTACGGAAAAGTAGAAATTTAGGCACTTGATTTGATGAAGAAATATACTCAAAACTTCAATTTGATAATTAAAAACGCTTTGAAGAATAAAGGGTTGTCAAATCAACTGCTTACAAGTGGAGCTATATAAGACCGATTCAAACAAAAGGAAAACAGTTACGCCCTTCCCGTTTCAACAAAGAAATCCACCTTAAGCAATATTCTCAATAGAATATATACCATAAATGTATTCAAAGACTTCCTGCTCCTTAACTTTGGCAAGGGCTGAGGAGTATTTTGTTGCTGGATAGATAGATATCAACAAAGAAAAACGATGATAAAAATGAGTAAATATTTATCATCCTCTCGAAGCACTTTGGGTGGTCGCTCTAACTCTACGCCTTTGCCCACAATCAACCTTAGATTGTACCGAAGGTTTTGGGGGTGGAAAAGAGCGAGACTGCGTAGTAGAAGGAAATCTACCTGTTGGTAGGCGTGTTATTTGGCTTGCTCTAGTTGGCGGTCTATGGCAATCAACCTTAGATTGTACCGAAGGTTTTGGGGGTGGAAAAGAGCGAGACTGCGTAGTATTTATATTTCTCCTAACATGAATCTTTTGTGGTTTTTCTGTTGCTACACTTGCACCATAGTCAGCACTAGTTATCGTGTGAGTACCACGATTGATTGCTCTATGTTGGCGTGTGTGTACTCCATTCTTTCTAACGGGATTTTTATTTGAAGATACTGGGCTAGCTGTAGTGTTCAATTCTCTTGTGCGTATAGTTTCCTTTAAAGTGTCTCCTAGTGCGTTTTGTCCAATACGTACCCTTTTTTTGTTGTTTAAAGTATTACCATCCAATGGTAAAGATCGTTCACCATCTAAGGTCTCATTTAAGTTGTTATTAGCTTTTTGCACAGTTCTCCGTCTGCTTTGACACTCTCCTTGATTTGCATTGTCATTCAGTTGCATCTGCAACAAGTTCTGTTCTGTATGATTGGAAATACTTGTTGAGATGATACTTTGTGATTTGCTATTACTAGAGCTAGAGTTTATGGGTTTATCCAGATTATCCTGATATGCGTTGCCTAGACTTTTCACACCACTATCTGAACCTAAAGATCTTGGCATAACTGTTAATAATTAACTATTATATACTATAACACATTTTTAACATTAATGCTATAAAAAATTGAATATTTTTTCTCAAATATATAACATACCTCTGCATACTAACTAATTTAAAACTCCGCCTATAAAATTATCCCTACAAATTTCAGGTCTTTTAAGTGTAATAAAGACTCCACAGTTCACAAAATAGAACAAGCAGAAAGAATGCACCAAGAAAACAAAATAATTGGATTTTTCAAAGCCCAATATTTCACAAAATGAAAGCTGAACCTTAGGAAACCGAAGGTTCGACGAAGTCGTAAAACTAGGGGCGATATTTATGTTGATTTTGGTAATAATATGTGATGGGTTTATCAGACGCCATAACTTTTTCAAGTTCTTCTATTTTCCGTGCTCACTCTTTTAATGGTTCACTTTCAACCCATTTTAACAACCTTCATAATTATATCCTTGCCCAGTTTTAAGATAACTTCAAAAACCTTCTTCCTTAATTCAAAATAACAACTAAAAATAATAAATTGCATTATACTGCAACTTATGCTATAATCAGTCAATATTTATATTTATATTTATATTTATATTTATGGCTAGACGTCTACGCGATACGATTGCAGAATTCAAAGCTCTTGATAATAAACTCGGAGGGTATCATCCATTACCTACTATCTCTAGCAATGCACAAACAACTGCTCCTAAAACTCAGCTCGTTTTGCATCAGTATACAAAGCTAGGTGACATTCGTACTAATTCTAGTAGAACAGTGAGATTCCGAGATAGCATACAATCAGCACCAAAAGAACACAAAGAAGCAAGGGAAAGCAAAGATAGCACTACCAACCATATAAGACATAATACTGTTACACATAAGCAAACAACAGGGGGGAAAATTATGCTTAAACCGTCAGCACCTACTGCACCCAAGAATGCCAGACAACAAAAATTCTCTGAGAGCTGCCGCAATACCCCCATTCCACGAAGCATATCTGCATATAATGCAGAATTTCATCGTAAAAAAAGTAAAGTAGCCTTATTTAGTACAAAAAAAGAGGCAGAGGATAGACAAGGAGAATTGAATTATAAAACAGAAACAGAAATACGATTTCATCAGTCGAACTGTCCTCAGCAAGTAAAAGAAGGGTATTCTATATATTGTATGTAACATTAATTGATATTAAATTTTATCAATGACTTTTTTAGTGCTAAATTTCAAGAAACCGTCAAGAGTGTTATTAAAGTTACCCTACTTTTTAAAAATAACTTGACATTTCAAGGTGCAATTACATTATGTAAAAAATATTTTTACTTTGATATGCACTACTCACAAGCATTTTGGGTTGCAGTATCTTTTTTGATATTCATCATATTTGCATGGAGTTTTATCCGTAAAGCATTCTTATCGTCCATAAAAAATTATCGTCATGAAATTTCTTCAGAATTGACAAACCTTCTGGTTCAGCGAAGTGAATCCGAAAACAACCTTCAGCAATCTATAACACAGCTTAACGAAGCAAATCTGAACAACCGCGCGTTAAATGCACATAAAATAGCAAAAAATATTCTTGAACAATCAAAAAAGAATGTACAAAAAATTAAATCACATACAGCCACCGATGCAACATCTGCAGCGGAATCTACAAAAGTATTTTTGCAAACAAAAGCAAGGCAGGAAATTCTAAGTAAGGCATCAAGGGTTCTTTCTATATATTTACATCAACATTCTGGTGAATTTATGTCTGTCGCTGTAAAGTATGCACTTGATACATTAAAAAAACAATAAAATGCAAGAAATTATAAATTTTCTATCGAGCAACAAAGCAGAAGATATTCAAACTTTTTTTTGCAAGGAATATATTTGTGAGAATGTCATAGTTGCAACAACACTTAATCCAATGCACTCCCGTTCATTAGCAGAAAATTTCTTGATACACCTTAAAAGTCACAATATGAGTTGCACAATAGATGGCGATTCACAAGATGGATGGGTTGCCGTAGAGGTTTCAGGTAAAAATACCATTATACACTTAATGACACAGCCCAAGCGTGATTACTTTAGAATTGAAGATATTGTATCTCAATTAAAAAAGAAGGTTTAAAATTGTTGGTCTTTCTTTTGCATTTTTTGCATCTTTTACACACAAGTGAAATTTAGTCATTGAAATACCTAAATCCGTTGGGTCTACCTGCATATTTAACTTATTCGCAATTGCGGTAAAGTTGAAGCGTGTATTATGTAAAATCATATCTTTCTTAATATAATCATCGCCAATATATTCTTGTTGCATTTTAGTATAAAATGGTAAAATGGCCGAAATAATTTCACCATGTAGGAATTTTTTTGAAACTTTTGGAACCATACTTTCTAATGTGTGAGCAATGTGGTGCTCTCCACCAGAAAATGCAATACTGGAGCCATAATAATTCATTATCATTCCTGAAATGTACAGAAGTTCAAATATTTGTAATATTGTATCAAAGTCTTGGTATATAAGCTTTATATCGTTATTAACAATTTGAATAACTTCAGACATTTTTTTGTCAAATATATTAAAAATTCTTTGTTCAAAAAGATATTTTATTCCGTCAGTCTTGGAGGCGTAGATGAAGTCATTACAGGCAGTATATCCAGCAAGACTATCCATTATTGCACTACCAATAAATACTTTAGGTGCCGAAAGCAAAATATTCTTATCAAGAATAATACTCCTTGGTGGTTGGGTAATAAGAGACTGCTTGACACTACTTTTACCATCTAATAAAGAGGCATTTTGCGAAACAATTCCATTCATTGAAAGAGCCGTGGGGATAAAAACATAATCTATATTCGTAAGAAATGTAGCATATTTACAAATGTCATTAATCGAGCCTGTACCCATGCCAATGACAATGGAAATATTATAATTATGGATATTAAAAATTACCTGCGATACATTGTACATTTCAGGGTGTGCCTTGGGTTTATCAAGGTTTAAAGAAAAAGCATAACTTGGGCGGTATGTTGCAACAAGTGTATGAATGTTATTATCATATACAAATAATATATTAATATGCCTTGGAATTGTGTCAATAAAATGAAAGGTGTTGTCAACAATAATATTTTGAATAGTATTATGAAAAAACGGGTATTTTTGTAATAATTGTGGAAGAATATCCATGTTAATTTGTTCAAATAACTACAAATACATAGTGCATAATATTTATACTGAATGTCAAAGAAAACTTGACTTTTGGTTTGTTGTGGTTAGCATTTACTTTAAATAAACTTATTCAACAGTATATGAAATATTTGGTTTTAATTCTATTAGCAAGTGTGTTTAGCCTGTCTTCTAATGCTAAAATCATTGATGTTAACTACAAAGGCATTAAATGTAAATCATGTGTGAAGAAATTTGATAAATCATTTAACAGTTATAGCAAAAAAAATAACGGAGTTGTATCATCGGTTAATGTTGATTGGGAAAATAAGCATTTAACAATTGAAACAGTTGGCGATGCAGATATATCTGATGATGTTATTGTTGATATACTAACAACACATGGTTACATTCTTGAAGACATAAAAAGAAAGTAGTATATGAGTAAAACATTGGGATACATATCTCTCTTTACATCCACCTCCACTTTAATGTGCTGTGCATTGCCATCTTTATTGGTAGTGCTTAGCCTTGGTGGTGCACTTGCGTCTTTTTACTCAAAATATCCTATTATTGGTATTTTTGGAGAATACTCAAATACAATATTTATTATTGCCGGTTTGCTAATTTTATTTAATGTTATACTTCTGGTGAGAAGTCAAAAAACCACATGCGACATAACAAATCGTGAAGCGTGTACAAGTTCTAAAAGTTTATCAAAATACATTCTTTTGTTTAGCATCGTTATATACCTTATATCATTGGGTTTTAAACTATCATATTTACTATAAACATGAAAAACCTCTGTATTTTTGACATTGAAACCGTTCCATGTGTTCAAACTGCTTGCAACCTTTTAAATCTCGACCCACAAACATCTGAAGATGTTGTTCGTCAAAAACTTACGGAATACCATCTTGAAATTACAAAGGGGCAAAACTCTTTCCCAAGGCAACCTTTTCATAAAATTGTTTGCATTAGCTTTTTGATTTGTGGCATTGAGTTAGGTGACAATGGTGAGGAATATTCTATCAAGACTTTATCAACTGGTGGTAAAAATGGTGAAGGTGAGGAAGAGATTTTAACAAAATTTATTTCATTTATTCAAAAATACAAGCCACGACTTATTTCATTTAATGGCAAAACTTTTGATTTACCAGTCATACAATATCGTTCCATGAAATATGGCATACCATGTCCATGGTTATACTCAAAAGAGCTATCATATAAATTTAATCACGAACCACATTGCGACTTAATAGACGCATTTTCAAATTTTGGAGCATCGGCAAGGGTGAAAATGTCTGAAGTTGCTTCGTTGCTTGGTATTCCTTGCAAGCAAAGTGGCTCTGGAAATGAAGTGTTGTCAATGTATACTGCGGGGAAAATTAAAGAAATTTGCCATTACTGCGAAGAAGATGTGCTTGGGACATATATGCTATATTTACATTATCAAATGCACCGCGGAGCAATTGGTCAAGAATCTTTCAGCATTGCTATTGAACAAGCAAGAGAAGAAATGAATCAACTATATACCTTGGGTAAAACTATTTGATTTCAATACAGTCGATATATTAAATTGGCGTTTCTTAATCATTCCATCAAGACTCAATGTAAACTCAATGTATCATGAAATAATATCGCTTCTCAGACTTTGTTAAACAAAGTGAATATATATTCTTTTAGTGACCTTGAAGATGTTGTGTAATAATATTGTATGTTTTCCGCATTTTTTTTGCACCAATCATAAGTGATTCTTCCCATTGCTTTGGTGCGTTTCCATCGGCACCATCGGAAATAAACTTCATACAAAGAAAGGGGATATTTTCAATATTTGAAATTTTTGCATAAGCGTATGCTTCCATTTCAACCACATTGTATTGCTCTTTGCCCGTGATGTTTGTAACGAAGCTATCACCCGTTCCGCATATTCCAGTGCTATCAAAGTATTTGTCTTTGCAGGTGAAATTATTATGTGATTCAAGAATTTTTGGAGCACTGTCACTGGGGGTAACAAAATCATCGTAGCCAAATGCAGTAGCGTGCATGTCTCGTTGAATAAATTTAT
>CAJQOT010000035.1 GCA_905480015.1 uncultured Rickettsiales bacterium
CTTCATCTACTTCATCTACTGCTGCTAGTGCTACTGCTGGTGCTGCGTTTTCTGTTACTTCTGCTTCTGCTGCTAGTGCTGCGTTTTCTTCTTCTTCATCCTCTTCTTCATTTTTTGCTTCTCCTTCTTCTGATTCTGCTATCCTGTGTGATCGTGCTTCTAATTCTGCTAGTTGTTTTTTTAGTTGTGCACTTTGTAGTGCAAGTGTTTCTCCTTCTTCATCTAACTCTTCTTCTGCTACTGCTGGTGCTACTGCTGATGCTGCGATTTTTAGTGCGAATAGTTTGTTGTAGTGTTCGTTTGCTAGTCCATCACGCTTCCATTCTATTTCATTAGCCTCTTTTTCTGATACTAACACACGCTCCTTATCTTCTACTATGTGTATACTTTTCATTATTTCTACTTCTCGTAGATTCTTTCTTTGTTCCCTCACAAGCATTATCTCTCTTTCCTCAGAAGAAATATCATATGCATCACATACTCCGTTGAACAAATCTTCTGATGTCAAGATACCGCCTTGAGTACCCTCACCACCAGCATCTATTGGTTGACCAAAACCATTTAATGGACAATCATAATGATTAACTCCTATTGTTTGTAAATCAACTTTAAAAACGCTCTCAATTAATGGCTTCATCGCATTTACACTCTTGATATGTTGTGGATCATTATCAATGAATATCATCGTGTAACCACTTAAATCTTGCTTCATAACATATTTTCTCATTATCAATTCAGATATAGCTATATCACCTTTATTAGGATACTTAGCATTTTTAAATATATCACACAAACTTACTTTTTCATGAGTTGTTGTATTATTATCATCGCGTATTGCGTTGAATACTTCAATAAGCATACCCTTTCTATCTTGAGGCTTAGTAGGAAATCCTTTTGCATTATATTGATGAATCATCATATTGCCATTCCCTGCTGTAGAATCACTTACAAATTGCAATACCGGTTGACCTGCGGTTTTCATATTATTACCTGAAGCCAATGAAGCGATGCGATTTGTGAAGTAAGGTTTGGATTGCACAGTCGATGCTGTACTATTAATATCTATTGAAAAACTTTTATTATGTTCTTTTAATATTTCTAATGACGATGTAAGGTGAGCGTTTAGCACACACCCTGTAATATTTCCTGGAATATCAAGTTTTCCGTATTGTCCCCTAGTTTTTTCTGCCCCAATTAATACACCTTCTACATCAAGTTGAAAGTAAAGATTTTCCTTACTTTTAATAAGGTCGACAAATGATTGATTTGATTGATCTTTTTGTGTTTGCATAAATTTAAAATATTACTTCACTATTTTTAATCATACCATACAATCATTCCCATTGCAAGGAAGAATTTCATAAGGATCGTTTCTTTCAAAATATCAAGGTCTGTATATGTGTGGTAATATAAAGTGCTTGCTTTTTATTACCCCCCTTTGTGTTGATTAAAATCATTTTATTAAAACTATGCTAAACATCTTCAATTCTACAACGCAATTTGTTTTTACCCAATTAAGAAATGCTATTCCAGTCAAAGTGGATTATGGCCGTGGCGCATTACCAACGCTAGATTTTTCCAAAACCAGCTCACTTCTGTTTTTTGATGTCAAAGCCAATCCGTTGAGACATTATTGGGCAATCAAAGCACTTAAAAAACTTCTTGATATCGTGCCATATTTAAAGGAGGATACTACTCCATTCTCAGACGATTTCTATTATGAATTAACTGGTGATAAGAGCTATCCTGTAAATTACCAAAAAAGTACAAGTCCACTTGACTGTTTTTTGAAGAATGCACCAGCATTATGTAAGCATACCAGTGATACCGAGGCTGAATTAGACCTTAATTATCTTTCAAAATACTCAGTGCAAAAAGAACTTCCTAGGTATGGTGGCAAGGCATTTCTAAAAATTGTTAATGGAATATACAAAATCATTCGTGTGGAATATAGCCCAATCGGAACAAACAACATTGATAATAAGACAACACAAGAAGAAGCACAACATATTTTTTTATCTTCCTTTGCTGTTCATGTTGTATTTGCTCGTCATGCGGTAATGACACATCTCTCTGTTAGTCAACGTATATTAAATAAATTCCTAGCACCAGAGCGGGAGGAATTAGTAAGTAAAAATTTAAGACTCAAAACTTTACTTCAGATACTCACCACGCGCGTTAATGAAGTTTCTACTAATGAGCTTCTGCTAATAGGTAGTAATGGTTTGCTGGATCGAACATGTACATTCGCATCAAATGCATTAGAATCTGCAGGTAAAGATTTATATGAGTACTATGCTAATATGAAACCACAAGAATTGGTAGACTTACTGGGCGATGGCTCTCCGCAGTGGAAAAGTGCTGTAAACGATGGCATACGAGCTGCACAAACACTTATTACAGAGCTTGAGTTAAATATTTCTAGAGAAGAAGAGGAGTTGTTTGCACTTGATGTATGGGTGTCGAGCTTCTATCATCAATTTATAGGAGATTTACAAATTGACAACCTTATAAAGGGTAACCTTCCATTTCCATGTACGGGCAAGGCACACGAGCAAATTAAAAGTTATGCTACACAATCAACGACTATTGCAGCAACAACTATGACTCGAATGTATTCAGTAAAGCAAGTCCCTGAACTCATTACGGATACACAGAGTCAAGTCGCTTGGGCTAAATATAGTCTAACTTTAGATTCTATTAAAACAGGAATTGATGCATTGGATAGCAAAAATGCATATGCTGCCGTTAACTTCTAAGGTATACTCTTGAGATAGACTTTGATACAAATAAGAGATATTCAACAAGTAAACTAACTAGTAGAGTAATGTCACAATAAAACCAATCAAGAACCTCATTTATAACCCACTTCCGCTTTTATCAAAAGTGGAAGTGGGATGGAGAAATTATTGTTGTAATGTGTGTAAAAATATGGTATACTATTTTCAATGTTAACCAACTAATGTGTTTAAGTAATAAATTTTTAGTATATTGAGATATGAATGTATATAGCAACCAGAGTAAAGGCAATAATATAGTTAATACTATAAAATGGTTAGATGATAGCCGGTGTAAACTTATATCTTGCTATAACGGTGAAATAACACGTTACTCTACAGAAGAATTTATACAAGATTTAAATGAAAAAGTGTTGCAAATACAGGGCTCTGATACAACTAAATGGAATCATATCAATATTGGACGCTCACTACATGGGTTTGCAAAAGTACCTGTATCAGACAAACACAATAGTGACCTTGATAAAGCTATTTTAGCAGCTTTATCTGCATTAGCAATTAAAATAGCAAAATCACCGCATGCGTTAGATGGTCAAGCTATAGGTAGTGCATTATATGGGCTACAGAACATGGATAGCAGTAGCGAGGAAGTAAGAGATGTTTTGTCTGCATTAGCAACGAAAATAAAAGAATCAGATTGTGAGTTAAATAGTCAAGCTATAGGTAGTGCATTATATGGGCTAAAGAACATGGATAGCAGTAGCGAGGAAGTAAGAGATGTTTTGTCTGCATTAGCAACGAAAATAGAAGAATCAGATTGTAAGTTAGATAATCAAGCTATAGGTAATGCATTGTATGGACTACAGAACATGGATAGTAGTACCA
>CAJQOT010000036.1 GCA_905480015.1 uncultured Rickettsiales bacterium
ATTTAAAGTTTTTCTCATTTTGAGATTTTTGTGTTGATTTCTTTTTCATATTATTTTTGAAAAATTATTAAGATTAAAATATTATCAAAATAGGTTTTAAACTTCGTGTTAGCTTAGTTTTGGAACCTTCGGTTTCAAAGTTAGATTTATCTAACTTCTTGCCCTCCTTGTAACATACTTCGGCTAAATAGTCACAGGCGAGGTGGAGAAAAAAGAAATTTATGGAGTAGTAAAACCGTAGGTTCGAAAATTAAGCTAAAATAAAATATCTCATTTTCAAAAGTTTTTTTCGTAGAGAATCGGAGAAACCGTAGGTTCGAAAATTAAGCTAAAAAAATTTAAAACTCATTTTCAAAAAAGTTTTTGCGTTAAGCGAATGCAAAATTTTTGATACTACCTTGACTTTTTTCAAAGAAGTGTGTTAGGGGGGAATGCGGTGTGCTTCCTCAATGAAAAAAATTTATTATTTGTATGGATAATAATTATTGTATTATATTAATGTCACTTTATAATCAACCAAATTTGTATTTACAACAATTGCGTACTGAAGCAAAAATGTACTATAGGGATATTTATGACGAAAAACCACACGGAGGAAGATTTGATGCCTTTAGGCATTCATATGCTTCTGCTAAAATAACAAGAGATTATGGAGAGGGTATTACAGACTTTCTAGGTACGGTGAGAGAAATACCACAGAGATATAAATTTTGGGATAAGAGTTTAAGAGAAGAAGGAAGAAGAGACATTTATAATAATGCAATAGGTAGAGAAATTGGCTTAATGGGTGGAACAGATGAAGAGCTTGCGAAAATTACATCATATGCTTTAGATAGAGGGTACCTGAAGGTTAGGGGCACAAAAAATAGTCAAGCTTCTGAAAAAGAAATAAATGACAAAGAATCAGAGGTTGAATTTTTTGAAGATAAGGTTGATGATGGTATTGATTTGGTTTATGATAAAGATGGCAATATTGGTCATTGGGTAACAATTAATGGCAACTCTGTATTTATTGAGGAAGATGGAGAGGTTGATGAAACAAACAATGGTGCAAATTATGGATATTAAGAAAGTGTTAGTGATTGCAAAAAAAGCTCTTAAAGTTTTAAGAATAATGTTTTATATAATCATTGTTCTCCTTGCTATGTGGGGTTTGTTTAATTTCATTATTAATACAGTGTTTAATAAAATATGTTAAGGGTAATATGTACAATTGTATATAAAATACTATTTTTAATATTCTTGTTGTTTTTTGCATTATATGGGCTTTCATGTTTACTGTTTCCAGCGTTTCCCGATACCTATATTTGCAAAAATGATGCTAAAGGTAAGTATGCACAGTGGTATCTTAGGTTTAATGGAGAAATTTAACTTTTTAGTACTTGGTATATTCATATTATTCAAGAGAGCTTTCGCTCTCTTTAAATTTGATTTATCCTTATTTTTGAGTAAGATGTTATTGCTTTATGTGAAGAGAGTTGATTTGCTTCAGCTCTCTTTTGTCTGTTTGTGGCAACTCCTAATTGCCTTAATGTAGTATTTGTCCTGCTAGTTGCAAAATTGTTTATATTACCTAAATTACTATTAGAGTATTTTCTTTTGTAGTATGCACATTGTCTAAGTTCAGTAGATTAATATCCTCTCTTATTTGTGGTACCAATAAACGTATTAGAAGTTTTTTTGCATCAGATGTTGGATGTCCCCCAATCGTATAATCACTATATTTCTCTTGCTTAAACAAATGATCTAATGCTGTAGTGTACAGCTGTGTTGCAATTCCACGACGTCTGTGCGTTTCATTAACCAAATTATCTTCAATATCTATATGTTTTGTTTCTTCGTTAATAGTAAGTTTTATATACCCAACTCTGCTGTCTACCTTATTATCTATATCCAAATCAAAACATTCACATAATATACCTGAACTTTCATGTCTTACTCCGTAGATCAATTTCATACAAATTATTGATTATTAATATAATATATTATCACTTTATTATCGTAAATGCAATATATATCTGTATGGAAAGTCAGAATATATGAAGTCTATACAGTTGTGTGGTATTTTCTTCATCATTTCTATACAGTCTCATTTTACGATTCTGTGTCTTGGTTGTAAGATTTTAGTATTGTTAGATTTTGTTGTAATTGTTGTTTTCATTTCTTTTGTCTTTCTTGTGCTTTTTACATTGTTTAAAAATGATGAATTAAAATAGTAGGAAATTCATCCTTAGTATTTAATACAATGCAGTTATTGAAGTCATAATCTAGTGTTTTTTCATTCCTTATTTATTATTGGTTATAAAAGCCCTTAAAACTGCTTATTGTATAATTACTATGGATTGATTGGTTAGGTTCGTTGGTTATAGATAAAGCGTGTTTATGGGGTTTGTTGGTTTTGGGGGTGGGGATTTAAGCTACTTTTTGCATATAAGATTCAATCGCATTGAGGATTTTATCCTTATATTTAAACAAATCTACCGTTGACTCAATTTGTATCATTTCTTTTTCTTTCCCTATCCAAACAGTGTATGGCTTTCTTATAAAATTCATTTCAATAATGGGTTTTCTTTGGTTGTGGTCAAGTAGTATAGCACTCCTCCCTAGACCTTTTTGGTTTCTAAGTTCAAGGTTTTTTGTATCACATACCTCAGAAATCATTGCCGATATAAAACGCATAGATTCTCTTTCCATATCTGTAAATTCTTCCTCCGTTTGCTCTGTGTCGTCTTGTGAGTTGTTTGACAGCTTTTTATTTACATAGTTTGTAATAAAATGGTCTCTTGCTAAAAGGAATGGTTTTTTTAGGGAATCTATTTTGTTTTCTGTTAATACTCCAAAATCAATATCATCAGAAACACTACGCATTGCATTAAAAATTCTTTTGTATTCTTCCGTTGTTGAACCTTGATTTGTTGAAAATATAGTATCAAAGAAAGTTGACATACTTATTATTTCTTTTTTCTCCTTTGCATCTTTTAACGCCTTATCTGTATCAAAAGATTCAGCTGTAAAGCTGTCTAGTTTTGAATAAGTATTTTTATCCTTTAGATTCAGAATATAAAAAGGTTCGTCATCAAGTTTTCTTTCGGTGTGTGAATCTGTAAAGAATTTCCAAATAATACCATTTGTAAGAATAGCAACTCTTCCACTTTCCACAGGGTCGCACCTAAAATATCTTTCAAGTTGAGCTCTCTCTTTTGTTTCAAGTTTATTAGTGTGGTGTTTGCTTTCTTGATAGAATGCAAAC
>CAJQOT010000037.1 GCA_905480015.1 uncultured Rickettsiales bacterium
TAATCCCCGTTTAATTGAAGAAAAAATAACTAAAAAAACAAAAGCAATTATCGTAGTTCATCTATATGGTATGCCATGCGAGATGAATGAAATTAACACCATTGCAAGAAAATACAATTTAAAAGTAATAGAAGATTCTGCACAAGCCCATGGTGCTTTATATGAAGATAGCAAAGTAGGCTCACTTGGAGATGTATCGGCATTTAGTTTTTACCCAGGTAAAAATTTAGGAGCCCTTGGAGACGCTGGGTGCGTTACAACAAATAATAATGATATTGCTCAAATTATTAGAGATCTGCGAAATTATGGTTCGAATAAAAAATATTACAACAAATACAAAGGCAGAAACAATAGGTTGGACGAAATGCAGGCAGGATTTCTGAACGTTAAATTAAAATATTTAGACAATGATATTAAGCGTAGAAATGAAATAGCTACGCAGTATCTTACAAAAATTAATAATCCTCATATTGAATTGCCATATGTTCCCCTTGGTGTACACCATGTATGGCACTTATTTGTTATAAAATGCTCCACAAGGCAAGTTAGAGAAAAAATACAAAAGTACTTACTTAATAACGGTATTGAAACTATGATACACTACCCTGTTCCAATACATAAGCAGGAAGCATACGAGGAAATAAATAATCTATCACTACCAATTGCAGAAAAGCTCTCTGATACAGTGCTATCTATACCATTATACCAAACTTTAACAGATAATGAAGTGAGTTATATTATTTCTGTTATTAATGAGTATGGTAAAGGATAATCTGATATCCATCATTGCCATAAATATGATTTTAATTATTGCTGATAAATAATGTTATTTGGTATTTTCTTTTTAAATTTTTCCTCAAAAATATAAAGGTTATTTTTTTTCAATTCAAAGTAGCAATTTAAATTATCTTCATCAACAATGTTTGCATAGGTTTTATATAGGTTTTTTACACTACTGTTTACCTGTCTTACATCAAATATAGCCTTTTGTAGGTGTAAGTAGTCAAATGCAAACCGATAGCTCATATAAGCAGATGTTAGTGCGACAAATCCTGGGTATCCACGATGAATAACCCAACTACCCCAAGTAAATGTTTTATCACAAAAATTAATATCATATACTCTAACAGAGCCAACCGCATTATTATTGCACTCAACGATAAAGTAGTATTCTGTACCATTTTTAGATTTTTCCCTATATTGTTCCAAAAATGAAATTTGGTCTTGCAATATACCAGTTACAGGTGAAAGGTGTTTATTAAGGTCGGTATTTAATCGTAGTGATAGTATAAATTCTGCATCTCTTATTTCAACACTTCTTAATGTAACACCATTATCTGCATTAATTTTCATTTACACATTTTAATAAACTCTTCATAACTCCTTACATAATCATTTTCATTGTATAACTCTGAAGCTAAAACCATTAAAACACAATTATTGGAAAAGTCAAACATTTCACGCCATATCATATCTTTGATATATAATCCCTGTGTTTTGCAATTTAATGTGTATTCTTGTTTATTTTCTCCATCATCAAGTGAGACTTTGCAAGATCCACTAGTACAAATTAATACTTGCTCAAGGTTTTTGTGAGCATGCTTACCCCTAATTACACCATAATTAGTATTAAAAATATAATACACCCTCTTGATCTCAAATGGTATATTATGATTTTGTTCTAGCGATATTAATAAACCATCTTCATCGCCGAAAGCATTAAAATTTAATATTTTATAATAACTCATATTTCTCATATCTGTTAATACTAATTATTATTATAAAATTATAAGTCAAGTATACAATCAACAACCTCAGACTAAAGTCCGAGGTATGGTGAGGTTTCCAAAGGTCAAGCAAAGCTAAATCTTGAATCAAACTTTTATTCTTTAATACCTACCTTAGAGTTCTTACCTGTCTTGGAGTGAAGGGTAACACTTGCCCTCTTGATTTGTTTTTGCTCCAAACTGTCATTTTTTTTGTAAAAATATATTCTTTAATTCAGCCAAACATTCTACTTGATAAATATTTTTCATTATAATTATAACTGCAAAGTCTAAAACACTTGACTTTCTCTATTTTATTATTGTTTTGATTGCTAACAATAGTTATTGTATGGCGTCAAATTATTTTGGTAGGGCTTTGCGTTTTATATCATGGGGTGAAAGCCATGGCTTCGCTATTGGCTGTATAATTGACGGCTGTCCTTCGTTAGTTCCCCTTACAGAGGAAGACTTTACTTATGAAATGTCACGCAGAAGGCCAGGGCAAAGTAAATTTACAACACAGCGAAATGAAGATGATGAGGTGAAAATACTTTCTGGTATTTTTGAGGGAAAAACGACAGGCACTCCAATTAGCTTGATTGTATACAATAAAGATCAACGATCACACGATTATGGTGACATTGTGACAAAATTTCGTCCAAATCATGCAGACTATACATACCATCAAAAATATGGCATTCGTGATTATCGCGGAGGAGGAAGGTCTTCGGCACGAGAAACAGCAATGCGTGTTGCTACAGGTGTTATTGCACGCAAAATTATTCCCAATATTCAAATTTATGCTTCGGTTGTTCAGCTTGGGAAAATCAAAATTAATACAGATGACTTTTCTATAGATTTTATTAATAAAAATCCTTTCTTTATTGGCAGTCCATCAAGCTTGAGTGAATGTGAGGAATATCTTGCGGATGTTCGTAAGCGTGGATCTTCCGTTGGTGCAATATTAGAAATAGTAGCAAAAAATGTCCCAGTTGGCCTTGGTGAGCCAATTTATTATAAACTAGATAGTCAAATTGCCAATGCGATGATGTCAATCAATGCAGTTAAAGGTGTGGAGATTGGTCAAGGGTTTGGTTCTGGTAAGTCCGAAGGTATTGATGTTGCAGATGAAATGTTCTATGAAGATGGAGGTTTAAAATTTTCTAATAATAATAATGGTGGAATGATTGGTGGAATTTCTTCAGGTCAAGATATTATCTGCCGTGTTGCAGTGAAGCCAACAAGCTCAATTTTACAAGAAAAGCGTACAATTGATGTTTCTGGAAATAATACAACAATTATTACAAAAGGTAGGCACGACCCATGCGTAGGTTTGCGTGCAGTTCCCGTTGTAGAAGCAATGTTGGCGTGCGTCCTTGCAGATATGACTCTTCTTTCTTCCGTTCATAATAAGTAAAATTACACTCATTAATTGATTACTTCGTCAGATATATACAAAATTGATGTGTGATGTAATTATTATATAATAATTAACATAGAGTGACAATCTGCACAAATAAGGTCAATGTCTTTGCGAAATTGTTCTGCTATATTGATACTGTCATGTGGCCCAGAGCGAACTACATAATAATTTCCAGATGCAAGTGTTTCAGTGCGAATCTGCATTTTTTTTGTATTGTCAGACAGTGTTTTATATAGTCTCTGTGCATTGGAGAGATCGGCAAAAACACCAACTTGTATATAAAAACTTTTAAGATAGTTTTTAGTAAATGCGGTTTTGCCAATTTTTTTTGCGTCACCAAATTCTTTGTCTACATCTATATATCTTGTGGTTTTTGCGGGCTTGAGCAGAATCTTCTATTACTTTTAAATTGTATTTTCTTGCAATGGTGTTAATTTCATTCATCTCGCATGGCATACCATATAGATGAACTACGATAATTGCTTTTGTTTTTTTAGTTATTTTTTCTTCAATTAAACGGGGATTA
>CAJQOT010000038.1 GCA_905480015.1 uncultured Rickettsiales bacterium
TATTGTAATCTTTTTAAATGGATCAAAGGCATCCATATCTTCTTCCTTTTTTTTGCCGGTCATAAGTAGAAAAAACAATTCAAGAAGAGTCAAGTTGCCTGCTAGGTTCTCAATTAAATGTCCACGGTGTGCAAGAACACCTTTATCTCCATCAATAAATGTAATTTTAGACTCACACGATGCCGTTGAAACAAAGGCGGGGTCAAATGTAAAAAGTTTCAGCTCTTTTTCAAATTTAGATATATCAACACAGCTGGGCTCCTCAGTACCGTGCATAATATCAAGTTCTATCTCTTTCTTGTTATATGTTACCTTTATGTTTTGCATATGCTCCTGTAATAATTTGATATCTATCTATAAATAAAACATTTATATAAATCAACACCTTTCAAGAATTAAATATTAACCCTGATTCATTATGTGATATCTTAATGAAATTCTTGTCGTCAAAAAAATACTACAGATTGACACAAATGTAGATATTATGGTTGCAACTTTGGACTGTTTTGAATTAAAACTCCTCCATTGATACGGCTACCGTAGAAAGCCTTGCAATAAAATTCAGGTATGAAGGTTCTTGTGCTTTTGTAATTTCAAGTGGAGAAAATTCCGCACCTTTAGAATTGAGATTGTCCATAGAATGTTTTTCTTTGTGTATTCTATAAAAACCACCAAATGCCTTTCCAAGTGTTGTATAAATTGTACATTCAGCAGTTCCGCCACTGTGTGTAATTTCAGTTGGAACAGCCTCTTGTAATAGAAATTCTGTGTTTAAAACTTTTGATTTGTTATAAAGAATTTTTTTTCGAAATGTACGATTGGGGTTTAATAAATCCTTCGGATTTGAAACTTTTTCTACACCAAGTCCGTAAGTTCCAGATTCAGATTTTAAAAAGACTGCGGGCTCTTGTATAATGCTATATTCTTTGTACTTTTGTTTAATTTTTTTAAAGACATCAGATGTTGCATCTGCAAGGTTTTGTAACTCAGTTTTATTTGTAAAATCTAAGCATTGTGCGGTTGTAAATTCAGCATTTATAAACCAAGGGTCGAAGCCTGCATAATCTGCAAATTGTACCGCAAGGTCTTGATATGCTTTAAAATGCAGAGACTTTTTCCTGTTGTTCCAACCCATTGTTGGCAAAGGTAATATATTATTCATTTTAAACATCGCCTGCAATATTATGCTTGTGTGTGTTTCCGAGCTAAGGTCGTTATTTAAAATGATTAAATCTGGTTTAGGCATTTTTTGAACACCAACTTTATTATCAATAATTTCTAGTTTATGTATTTCAACATTTCCTCCATTAATTTCAGCGTCGTGTGCATCGAGTGTAAGAGTTGCAATGTTAACATCCAAACCTACTTGCGTTATAACATCAAAAAGCACCTTCACATTTTTCAAATACCCTACATTACGAGTATGATCCTCTGTGACAATCAATACTGTTTTGATATTATTTTCCCTGACATACACTTCAAGATATTTTCCAAATGCAACTAATGATTCAACTGCAAGGTTATTAAAGCCTGCGGGAAAAATATTGTTATCAACTGGTACAGTCTTAAATGAAGATTGTCTAACATCAATAGAATTATACAATAATTCTGAATAAGAATGCTTTTCAAGAAACTTATAGCCCTTATCTAATATGTCCGCGTTTAACATATTACCAGTTAACCAACGATTTCCGACTCATCAAAGAAAAAAGATATTTCTTCTTTTGCACTATCTTCGCTGTCAGAGCCATGAACAGAATTTTCACCAATTGAAAGTGCACAATCTTTACGAATTGTACCATCTGCTGCTTCTTTTGGGTTTGTTGCACCCATAATTTCACGATTTTTTAAAACTGCATTTTCACCTTCAAGAACCTGCACAATAACTGGCCCAGATGTCATTGTCTCAACAAGTTCAGCATAAAAAGGACGCTCTTTGTGTACCACATAAAATTGACCTGCTTTTTCACGGCTTAACTGTATGCGTTTTTGTGCAACAATTCTTAAACCATTTTCTTCAAAGTAAGAGTTAATTTTTCCTGTAATATTACGCTTTGTTGCGTCAGGTTTAATTATTGATAGAGTCCTTGCATTAGACATTTTAATTTAAAATTAAGTTCAAAACAAATTAATAACAAATAAAAGTAAAAAGCAAGTATTATCCTGAATAAATGGTAATTATATACTTACACACAATATTGACTACATCTAACAAGCCTACTAGACACCATTAACGCAAAATAGATAACTCACTATTGTGCTGTAACATCAGCAATATGAGTGAATATTTGAGCATTTTATCACATTTAGAGTTTTCATCTCATTCGTGCAAGAAAGTGTATGAATAAGGTTTTATAACGCAAGATTGTTAAAATTTGTGCCTTATGTTGCACATGTTTTTCTGATAGTAAAAATATTAGAGTCTAGATAAAATAATGAAATGAATTCTTGCTTTTTTTGAAAACCCTTATTATCGCGTAATAATATTAATTATACGGTAATATGTCGCATGAACATCAAGCCAGCCAAAATAGTGTTTTTGGTTTTTGGGTGTATATTATGAGTGACTGCATTTTGTTTTCTGCTTTATTTGCAACATATATTGTGTTGAAAGATAGCACTGCGGGAGGTGTTGCGTTAAATGGTTTGTTCTCAATGCCATATGTTTTGGTAGAAACAATGCTTCTTTTATGCAGTAGCTTTACTTTTGGGCTTGGTTTGCTTTTTGCAAGAGACAACAACAAATGTTGGATGTTTAAAATGCTTCTGTCAACCTTTGTTCTTGGTGTTGCATTTTTATGTATGGAGGTTTATGAGTTCTCACATTTACTTCATGAAGGTCATAGCTTTAAAACGAATGCGGCACTTTCTGCATTTTTTACACTTGTTGGAACACATGGTTTGCATGTATTTTGTGGACTTATGTGGATGATTCTCGTTACGGTTCATTTGGCAAAAAATGGTTTAACAGGTAAAACAACTGCTAAACTTTATTGCCTTGGTCTTTTTTGGCACTTTCTTGATGTCATTTGGGTTTGTGTATTTACTATTGTTTATTTGATGAACGCTATATGATTGATTCTCGTATTACTTATAAATCTTATTTTGTTGGCTTGGCAATTTCTATTGCTCTAACATTATCCTCTTATTTTACTATAATTCTAAAGCCATTTTCTGTGAAAGGGTTGTATTCTGTGCTTGCGGTTCTGGCTGTTGTGCAAATACTGGTGCAAATTTTTTACTTTCTACATATTGGGCACGAAGAAAAGCCTCGCTGGAATCTTATTTCTCTAGTCTTTGCATTGTTAATAATTTTCATTGTGGTGGCAGGGTCGCTTTGGGTAATGTATAACCTCAATACTAATATGATGTAAAATGGGTAATATGTCACCCGTAGATAGTATTAACCCTTTCGTGAAATACCTGTCTTTAATGAAGTTTGGGATCATTTTTGGTAATATCTTTCCTTTAATTGCTGGCTTTGTATTGGCTGGTGGTAGCTCTGTTTTGCTATTATTGCAAGTGGCGTTATTTACCTCTCTTGTTATTTCTTGTGGGTGTGTTTTAAATAATTGTTATGATGCTGACATTGACCGTCTAATGCAGCGCACAAAAAGTAGAGTACTAGCATGCGGTAAAGTATCATTATGTGGGGCATTAGTGTTTGGCTTTACACTTGGAGCCTGTGCATTGGTGTTTGGTTTGGCGTTTGTCAATGTGCAGGCAATGATGATTGCGTTTTTTGGTTTATTTTGTTATGTAATTTTGTATACCATTGTTGCAAAAAGAAATAGCATTTTTGGTGTGCATGTTGGCTCTGTGGCGGGTGCGGTTCCACCATTGGTAGGGTACGCCAGTGTAAACGCAGTAGTTGATACACCGGCAATTATACTGTTTTTAATGTTAATAGCATGGCAGGTGCCTCATTCTTTTGCAATTGAGATATTTCGCTTTGATGACTACAAAAACGCAAAAATTCCAACAGTCCCCAACCGTAAAGGTTTAAAATGGACAAAAATTAGCATGGTGGTTTATACTTCGCTGTTTGCGTTGTGCAATGTATTTTTGTTTGTTTTTACCAACCCTATACATTGGGCGTTTGGTACAATTTTAACTTTATGGTGGATTTACGAGGCATTTAAAGGGTTTTATACCGCAAACGAAATACCTTTAAATTTTGAATGGGCAAGAAAAGTCTTCTTTCTTTCAATTATTAATATTATGGGAATTTCGCTTTCTATTGCCTTTGGGATTGTTTTTTAATCTTGACAATTAATTTTTTTGTCAACATATGCACGCATTACATTAATTGATAATTTTTACTGCATATATTATGTCTTTTGACAAAACCTCTTTCACAATTGAACAATACCGTAACATAGGGATTATGGCACATATCGATGCTGGAAAAACAACAACAACAGAGAGAATTCTTTTTTATACGGGTCGTTCTCATAAAATTGGTGAGGTTCATGATGGTGCAGCAACAATGGATTGGATGGCACAAGAGCAAGAGCGTGGAATTACAATTACATCAGCAGCGACAACATGCGCGTGGAAAGATTGCTTGATTAATATTATTGATACTCCGGGGCATGTGGATTTCACCATTGAAGTTGAGCGTTCACTGCGTGTATTAGATGGTGCGGTAACAGTGTTTGATGGCGTTGCAGGTGTTGAGCCTCAATCTGAAACTGTGTGGAGACAGGCAGACAAATATCAAGTGCCAAGAATATGCTTCGTTAATAAAATGGATAGAACTGGTGCAGATTTCTACCGTTGTGTGCAAATGATTGTTGACCGCTTGGGTGCAACGCCAATTGTTATGCAACTTCCTGTTGGAACTGGTGAGGAATTTGAAGGCATTATTGATTTAATAAAAATGCAATATATTGTTTGGGAAGGTGAACAACTTGGTGCTGACTTTAAATATGTTGATATTCCCGATCACATGAAAGAAAAGGCGGATGATTATCGTCAAAAATTGATTGAAACGGCGGTAGAAGTTGATGATGAAATAATGGAGAAGTACCTTGGCGGAGAAGATGTCACAGAAGATGAGATTAATAAGTGTATTCGAAAGGGAACAATTGCGTTTCAGTTTGTTCCAGTTCTTTGTGGTTCGGCATTTAAAAACAAAGGTGTGCAACCTTTACTTGATGCAGTAAATCTATATCTTCCATCGCCTGTTGATATTGACGCAGTTGAAGGAACTGATCCAAAAACAGACGAACCTATATCTAGAAAAAAGAGTGTAAAAGAGCCTTTGTCTTTGTTGGCATTTAAAGTAGCAAACGATCCGTTTGTTGGAACTATTACATTTGTGCGTGTTTATTCTGGAAAGCTTGAGCCAGGAACGGCATTATTAAACCCAATAAAAAGTAAGAAAGAGAGAATTGGTAGAATGCTTATTATGCATGCAAATAATAGAGAGGATGTCAAGTATGCTGTTGCAGGTGATATTGTTGCAATTGCAGGTTTGAAATACACCACAACAGGGGAAACATTATGCGACCCCGACAAGCCAATCATTCTTGAAACAATGGACTTTCCAGATCCAGTTATTGAAGTTGCAGTTGAGCCTAAATCAGTTGCAGATCAAGACAAGATGTCTCTTGCTATATCAAAGCTTGTTGCAGAAGATCCTTCATTACGTGTTGAGTCAAATGAAGAGTCTAGTCAAACAATTTTAAAGGGTATGGGCGAACTACACCTTGAAATTATTATTGACCGTATGAAGCGTGAATTTGGCGTTGAGGCAACGATTGGTGCCCCACAGGTTGCATATCGTGAAACAATTGGTGCTCCTGTAAAAATTGATCATCTTCATAAAAAACAAACTGGTGGCTCTGGGCAATTTGCAAGAGTTGTTATTGAATTTGAACCTGGTGAACCTGGCTCAGGATTTATTTTTGAAGATAAAATCTTTGGTGGATCAATTCCAAAAGAATATATTCCTGGTGTGCAAAAAGGTTTAGAGCAGGCTATGAAAAATGGTCTCGTTGCGGGAAATCTTGTAATTGATTTTAAAGCAAGACTTATTGATGGTGCTTACCACGATGTAGATTCATCAGTTCTTGCTTTTGAAATTGCAACAAGAACGGCATTTCGTCAACTTGCACATAAGGCAAAACCAAAAATTCTTGAACCAATTATGAAGGTTGAAATTATTACACCTGAAGAATATATGGGTGATATTATTGGTGATGTAAATTCTCGTCGTGGACAAATTGCTAACATGGAGGACCGTGCTAATGCTAAAATTATTACGGCATCAGTGCCTCTTGCTTCAATGTTTGGGTATGTTAACACTTTAAGATCAATGTCTCAAGGTCGTGCACAATATTCAATGGTATTTGAAAAATATGTTGCAGTACCAGATAATATTATGAAAGAACTTGCAAAAGACTTTACCTTTGCAGACGAAGATTAATATTTTTGTGTTTGTTTTTAGTGGTCTGTGAAATTTTGTAAAATATTGAAATACTTTACAAAACTTGGTTATAAAAACCCTATGAAAGGGTATTTATCTATTTTTTTTCTATGTCTCGATTAATTGTCGCAGGAAGAGAGTCGAAGCTTTCTGAGGTGCAAATAGGGCAATTTGTCGCTCACCTTGCAAACAATGGTATTGTAACGGAATCAAAGTATGTGAAGACCTTTGGAGATATACACACAAATGTGCCAATTAATCAACTTCCTATAACCAACCCATTTACAAAGGAAATTCATCAAGAAATCCTTAAAGGCGATGTTGATTTAGGCATATCTTCGTTAAAAGATGTTGAAATTTCTGAAACTGATGGCGTTCAAACAATTTATTTTTCTGAAAGAAAAAACCCAAGAGACATTTTGTTATTAAGTCAAAAAGCGGTAGATAAAATTTTAAAAGGAGGTCAAGAAATCTTGATTGGAACATCTTCAAAAAGAAGGCAGTTTTTATTTAAGAAAATTGCGGAAAAAATTCTTCCAAATCGCACGCTATTTAACTTTAAAAACATACGAGGAAACATCACAACTCGTATTGCATTTGTAAAAAATGATGAAGTGGATGGTGTTATTATTGCGATGGCTGGTGTTTTAAGGCTTGCAGAAAGTGTACAATTTACAGAGGAAATTAAACGATTAATGAGCAATACACTCTCTATTGTGTTGCCAATTACTCATTTTCCAACTCCACCCGGTCAAGGTGTTATTGTTGCACAATGTAAAAACGGTGATAAATATTTAGATGTGCAAAAACTCTCAAATAGCTATTCTGAAAGAATTGCAAATCTTGAAAAGGAGGAATTTCTCAAGTATGGAAAGGGTTGTAAAGAAGGATATGGAGTTACACATCTTGTATACAAGGGGTGTGAATGTACTTTTATCAAGGGAGTTACATCGGCGGAAAAAGAAATAAATATTTATAAAAATTTTCAAAAGCCTGAATTTACTAAAATGTTTGATGGAAGAAAATTGCGTCCGTTAATGCAATACACACCAATTCAAGTGGATATTCCGTCTGGAGTAAAAAAGTTTATTGTGGCGAGTATAAATGCAGTAAATTCACATAGTATTGTTGAATGTCTTCAAAGTGCGGATGAAGTTTGGGCACTTGGTTTAATGACGCAGAAGAAACTCATTGAAATGGGTATTTTATGTAATGGAAATTTAGAAGCCTTAGGCATTGATGCCTTTGACGATATTTATTTTACATCGAATTTAAAACTTTTAAATAAAGAGGAATATTGCGTTTTAACTTATGAAGGTGCAAAAGTCCATAAAGGGTATCAATCTGTTGCAAGCTATGAAATAAAGGTAAATTTTCAGCATCAAAAATTTCACATACTAACACAGGACCTTTCTTTATGCGATGCAGTATTTTGGTCTAGTGTGTTTTCTTATGAACAATTTAAAGATTTTTTTGTTGGAAATACACACATATGTTTACTTGGAGAAACCTATTGTCATATTAAAAACGACGATATTGCCCCGTATGGAATATTTAACTTCGATGTATTAGATACAATAATTGGTAAAGTATAGAGTTGATAAAATTTAACCTTGAATTTTAATTTTTTATTTTGTGTGGTAATAATTGATTTATCATTGTAGTAGGAATGAAGACGTTTGTGTTTACACAGGAAAATATTCAATTGGCAAAAGACGCATTGGAAAAATATCCAAAAGAAAGGGGTAAGTCGGCAGTTATGGAGTTACTCTGGATTGCACAACGACAAAACCAAAACTGGATACCTGAAGCGGCAATTGTGTATATTGCAGATTTTTTAGAAATTCCCAATGTAAGAGTATTTGAAATTGCAACATTTTATTCAATGTACAACCTAAAGCCTGTTGGAAAATATTTTCTACAAGTTTGTGGAACAACGCCATGTATGTTAATGGGTGCAGAAGATATTATGAGTACAATTCAGAAGGAATTAAAAATTCAAAATGGTGAAATTACAGAAGATAAATTGTTTTCCCTTCTTGAAGTAGAGTGCCTTGGTGCATGTTCTAATGGACCTATGATTCAAATTAATGATGACTACTATGAAGACCTCACTCCTGAAGTTATGAAGGAAATTATTGCAAATCTAAAGGCAGGGAATACAATAAAAATTGGCTCTCAAAAAGGTAGGAAGTCTGCAGAAACAAAAGAATTGTTATAACGGCATATTATTTCATTGAAAATCTTCCAAAAACAACATTATGAATGATAATAAACTTGAGAGGATTTTTGACGGTCAAATTCCTATTATTCTTGCACCAATGTCTGGTGTAACAGACTTGCCATTTCGCCAACTTACTGAACACTTCGGTGCATGTTATACAATTTCTGAAATGATAGCTTCTCGTGCTATGATTATACAAACGAAGCAATCTATGCAAAAACTTCAACATAAATGTAACGACAAAACAACGCATGCAGTTCAACTTGCAGGTTGCGACCCAGATGTAATGGCAGAGGCAGCTAAGTTAAATGAAGATTTAGGTGCCGATGTTATTGACATTAACTTTGGCTGCCCTGTAAAAAAAGTTACCAATGGTCACGCTGGCTCTGCAATGATGAGAACCCCAGACCTTGCCATAGAAATCGTAAAATCAACTGTAAATGCAGTAAAAATTCCTGTAACGGTTAAAACTCGTATGGGATGGAATTCTGAAAATCTTAATGCTCCAGAATTATGCAAAGCCTTTGAGGGTGTCGGTGCAAAAATGATTACCATTCATGGAAGGACAAGGGCTCAAATGTATAATGGTAAGGCGGATTGGCAATTTATTAGCAAAGTAAAGAATGCAGTAAAAATTCCTGTAATTTCTAACGGAGATATTAAAACATTTGCAGATATTGAGTCGGCTATTTCCCAAGGTGGAACAGATGGTGTGATGATTGGTCGTGGAGCTTATGGAAAACCTTGGATTATTCATGAGATGCAGGCAAAACTTAATGGGGTCGAACCCACTGGCATTCCAAAAACACAGAAAGAAATTGCCGAAATTGCCCTTTGGCATTTAGAAGTAATGCGTGAATTTTATGATGAAAGAATTTGTGTCAACCTTTGCAAAAAACAGATTTCTTGGTATACAAGTGGAATGGAAGGGTCTTCAAGCTTACGCGCACAAGTAAACACAAGTTTATCAACGAAAGATATTGAGCGGTTAATAAAGGATTTCTTTCTAATTTAATTAGCTTGTCGTCATTGCTAATATAAAATAGATCACTCATCATTCCACTTTAACATTAATAAATTGAGGGAATGTTATAACATTATCACATATTTGGAGTAATGTTTGCTTCTACTTCTATCTACAAAACAACGAAACAGTGAATGATACACTAAGCTTATTATAAAATAATAAAAAAATTCCTAATAAAATTTTAGAAGATAGAAGTTATGTATCAAATTTTATTAAAATTGATAAGAATAAATTCTCTTAAGTTATCTTAAACCTATTTAAATACGATTAATTAATAATTGTCCTTGACAAAGTAATATTACTTTCATATGTGTTTATACACATTTACTATTTTATATGCAAATAAAGTATACAAAAGAACATGAATGGATTAAACTTGAAAGCAATATTGCTTCAATTGGCATTACACAGCACGCAACAGAGGCATTAGGAACACTTGTATTTGTTGAGTTACCAGAAGTGGGATCGGAAGTTTCTATTGGAGATTCATGCGGAGTTGTTGAGTCGGCAAAATCTGCAAGCGACGTCTACTCTCCCATCACAGGTAAAATTATTGAAGTAAATACATTAATTGAAGATGACCCAAGCATCATCAATAATTCAGAAGACGGAAATGCATGGATATGCAAAATCCAAATTATCAATAATAATGAACTTGATGACTATATGTCCCAAGAAGAGTATGCATCATTCTTACAAAAATAACACAATACTACTTCTATTGATACTATGCTCTTTAAAGACAACCTTCGCAATGGAGATAATAACAACGGATTTCAGTTCTATGTACAGTTTAAATGTTGCATCACAAGAAATTACAATAAATACAGGAGGCTCCACGAATGTAACTTTAATTGACGAAAAAGAGTTAGATCATTATTTACAACTTGGTAATGTTGGAGACATCCTCGTCTCTTCGGACAAAACAATATGCAGTAAATTATCGCAAAAAGGTCTAGCAAGTCCAATGTACATCACAGAACTTTTTAAAGATTACCTTTACTATATTAATCAAGACGCAAATAAAAAAGTAATTATTCTGACAACAGACTTCCTCCCTTCGTCAACACGCAACAAAATAAATCAAATTGCACACAAAATCAATTCTACAATCTTTATCAATAAAAAACATAACAGTTTATATCAAGAGGTATCAGGCTATATAAAGTCACAAACATCTATTTATGGATTTCATCCAACATTTGCAAATTTAAACCTTCAAAAAAACACACTCAACAAAACATCATATGGTATATCATATTATGCATGCCCATTAGTAGGTCTACATCACAACACATACCAGACTTTAAAAAAATACTATGATCGCAATAAATAAACTACACTCTATCGCGAAGGAAAGAAAAATTAAAATGCTTACATCTTACACATCTAATATTGCAAGGTTCACGCAAACCATTGCTGACATTCTACTCGTTGGTGATTCACTCGGCATGGTATTGTACAATATGCCATCAACACATGGCGTAACAATGGAAATGATGGAACTACACACCAAAGCAGTTTCTTCTGTGACAACGCAAGCAATAGTTATTGCAGATATGCCATTTGGATCATTTGAAGTATCTAAAGAAATTGCCTTCCAAAATGCTTGTAGACTTATTATTGCAGGTGCAAATGGCGTTAAAATTGAAGGTGGTGAAGAAATTTCCGACACCATTACATTTCTTGCAAATCGTGGGATTCCTGTCGTTGGTCATATTGGTTTAATGCCACAAAAAATTCATACAATTGGCAGTTATAGAAAAATCACAAATACAAATATAATAAAACACTTTCAATCCATTCAAAATGCAGGTGCCTCTGCCATTGTGATGGAAAATATTCACGACGACATTACAAATCAAATTGCTAAACAATTTCCTAATGCACTTACAATAGGCATTGGCGCAGGCACAAACTGTAAAGGACACGTTGCCGTTTTTGAAGACCTAATTAATCTTTCCACAGAAAATACTCCACCTTTTAGCCATCCAATTTTCGATGTTAAATCTCACACAATACATCTTATGAAAGATTACTTTAACAACATATGACTCTAATTATACTTATCATAATCAGCACACTATGCGGAAACATCACATACGCTAGTGTCTATAATGAAATTCCAAAAACATTCATAAAAAATAGCTCACACGCCAAAGAAATAAAATTTGGATACGATCTTTCTAATAACTCCCTACAAGATTCACAACAAAAAAAGACAACATTTCTGATTGAAGGCATCTTAAAAAATTCTATCATCAACCACACATCACGCTATCAAATTTCTAATGCAATCACAGAGACGGCAGTTGGAAGTATTGTCGCTAATACAGGTAGCACACTATTTCGCACAAATACAATTATTCCCCTTAAAGACTTCACAAAAGAAGAGAATCCTATTTCCATTACAGGTATAATTTATGGAAGATTTTATGATTTTCACGACAAAGCATTTCTAACAAATAGTACAAAAGATATGATGGCAACATTTGGCATTGGGTTCTCACGAACAAACATTTATACATTTGGCTTGTCCGTTGGCAGAAGAATCACGGATGTATTTTTTGGAACAACACCAGACACAATTAATGAATATATTTACCGTCCAAGTTTTATATATACCGATAAACTTCAAAATACAATTCCACACTTTATTAAAAAAATGCTTGAGCAAAGTAGTATTTTAAAAACTGCAATTTCAGATATCACCATTAAAGCTGAATACGCACATATTTTAGCAAAGAACACCAACATTGCACAATTATTATTTAGTGTTGAAAAACAAATATCCAAACACCTTGCAATATCATTTTCATATGACCGTGAAGTTAGCAAAACATCCAATAGATCTTCAAACCTAGTTAATACAAACATAATGGGAAGAATATCCACGGATTTAATTATCAAATTATGATTGTCATAAACTCTAAAAAAAAACTCACAGAATATCTTTCTCATAACGCTAAAAAATATGCATTTATCCCCACAATGGGTAATTTACACGCAGGTCATATCAGTTTAATACACACTGCAAAAAAATATTCAAAACATATTATTGTCTCAATATTTGTTAACCCAACACAATTTTCTGCAACAGAAGACTTTTCAACATACCCACGCACTCAAAAAGTAGATATACAGCTATTAGAGCAAGAGAACATTGACATTGCGTACATACCCGCAATGGAAGATATATTTCCTACTCCATCAACAATCTGGCTTGATATTCCGCATCTTACAAATATTTTATGTGGAAAATCTCGTCCACACTTTTTTAACGGAGTGATGACCGTATTATTAAAATTATTTTTTCAAATCAATCCTTATTTTGTTATTTTAGGTGAAAAAGACTACCAACAGTATTTAATTGTACATGAAATGGTTGCGTCTATCGGCATTGATACGCAAGTCATTTCTTCGCCAATCATTCGCAATCAAAATGGACTGGCACTATCCTCTCGCAACATAAAGCTACACAATGTTAAACAAGCAGAGGAAATCAATAAAATTTTATTTGAATATGCAAAGACAATTACAACAAAAGAAGACCTTGAAAGTTGTAAAAACAAACTTTTGATTGTTGTCGATGAACTTGATTATTTAGAAATTCGCCACAAAAGTGACTTAACAAAATTTCAAAACAACGTGAATTTAAAAGATTATCGCCTATTTTTTGCAGGCAAAATTAATGGTGTTCGCCTTATTGACAACATTGCATTGTAAAACTGGATACAGTCAAAATGTCTCTGATGTATCCAGTTATATATCTATCGCTGTGCTGTTGCACCCTGATGCCGTTCTGGTGCACCCTGATGCTGTGCTGTTGCACCCTGATCCTTTGCTGTTGCACCCTGATCCTTTACTATTGCTCTTGTCAGATTACAATCAGTACATTTGTCTTGTGCACCACTAAAGTTACCCAACCCTTTAAAAACTTCAGGCAGCAGTTTCAGTGCATCCAGTGACGGTAATGCTGTTGCATCTTTAAAAGGCTCCAGTGACAGTAATGCTGTTGCACCTTTATTGCACGTAAATGTGTATCCTTCACCTTTCTTAAGTTCTTCATCATCCTTGCACCAATTATCTCGTTCTCTCTTCTGTTCTCTCTCCTGTTCTGCTTTCTCATCTCGTTCTCTCTCCCATTCTGCTTGCTCATCTTGTTTCCTCTGAAGTTCTGCATTATATTGTTTTTCCATATCTGCTGCTCTCTGAACTTTTTCTTGCTTCTCTTGTTTTTCCTTCTCTTTTGTTTTCTCAATTTGCCTTTCCTTCTCCGCATGTATTTCTTTAATTTCGCTCTCTATTACATTTCGTAATTCTTTGTTTATTACTTTATTTGATTCTAATACATCTAATATATCTAATATACCTAATACCTTCCTTGTGCTTAATACACCATTGACACGTACACACTCCGTTCTACCTTCTAAAAGCATTCCTAAGCTATCCCATTTATATATTATGCTTTCTTGACGCTTGCTTTGTTCACTACCACTACCAAGTTCTTGCTTAATTTTATCAAATGTAAAACGCACTAATATATTGCCTTCATATTTATTGTCTTTATATTCCCCTTCCTCTATGTTGCGTGCATATTCATTTCTTTTGTTTGACAAATAGTGAATTTTATTTCTCTCATCGTTTGTGTCAACAGTAAGCATTATTTTCAGTGCTTTTTTGTCACTTGAACTATGGCATTTTAATACTTTTATAGTCATATATTTAATAAAAATTAGTAGTTCATAAAAAAATAATAGCATATTATTACACCAAGTGCAACAATTATTTTTACACATACAGATATTTCTACCTCCTCAAGGTGACTTGTTGTAGAAAATCTTTGACAACATAAATAATATCTACATAAATATATTATAGATATTATCTACAAGTAAAATGGCAGGCAAGGCAGCGAGTGCAAAATTTGATGCATACTCCGACACAAGGTTTTCAAAAAACTTTATGATTATGTCATCTGTAACATTTCTAACGCTATTTGTTGTCAGTTATATTTCATGGACATCACTCGCATTATTGATTGAAGGGTATGTAAAATATTCCACTTCCATAAAGCTTGGTTTCAAGGCTCATGTTTGGCATTTATATAGAATATTTACAACATACTGGTTACACTATATACACTACCATCATATTCTTCACTTTTATTCTCAATCATTTCTTATACCAAAGCTTTTTGTGGCAACTTTTGTGCCGTACGGCACTACAGCATTATTAGTTTGGGTTTTTCGCTATCAATTGACGGAAGCTCATCCGTTTAAAGCATCGGAAGAATTACATGGTGATGCACACTGGGCATCTTTTTCAGAAATTAAGAAATCTGGGTTATTTGAAAAGGAGGGTATGTTAATGGGTGAGTGGAAAAAAGACAAATATTTTGTTATTAACGACTATCAGCATACACTACTGTTCGCTCCTACTGGTTCTGGTAAAGGTGTGGGATTTGTAATACCGAACTTATTATTTTGGAGAGAATCTGTTTTTGTGCATGATATCAAACTAGAAAACCTTGAGCTTACAAGTGGATATAGAAGTAAGGTTTTAAAACAAAAAGTTTATGGCTGGGTTCCTGCATCCTCGGAGGGGAAAAGTCATTGTTATAATCCATTAGATTGGATTTCATCTAAACCAGGGCAAATGGTAGATGATGTTCAAAAAATTGGCAATATTTTAATTGAGAAGCAAGAGTTTTGGGAAAATGAAGCAAGAGCACTTGTGACAGGAGTAATTTTATTCCTGATAGCTGACGATACAAAGCCACAAACATTTGGAGAGGTCGTGCGTACACTAAGAAGTGATGATACTGCTCATATGCTAGCTTCTGGGCTGGACGTATTTGGTGCTAAAATGCACCCTGTGGGATATATGAACCTTGCGGCATTTCTTCAAAAAGCGGAAAAAGAGCGATCGGGGTGTGTTTCTACCGCTAACTCAAGGCTTGACCTTTGGGCAAACCCTATGATTGATAAAACAACTTCAAGGAGTGACTTTGATATATCTACATTTAAAGTTACACCGACAACCGTATACGTTGGTCTAACACCCGATAACATTCAACGGCTCCGTCCCTTGATGTCAATGTTTTATCAGCAAGCATCGCAATTTTTAACACGATGGATGCCGAAGCCAGAAGAAAAATATGGTGTATTATTTTTAATGGATGAATTTCCAACGCTTGGTAAAATGGAGCAGTTTCTTTCGGGAATTGCTTACTTTCGTGGATACAAAGTGAAACTTTTCTTGGTAATTCAAGATACTCAACAACTTAAAACTGCATATGAAGATTCTGGTATGAATTCATTTCTTTCAAACTCTACATATCGTGTTACCTTTGCTGCCAATAACACTGAAACGGCAAAATTAATTTCTGAACTTATTGGTAATAAAACTGTTGCAACGGAGTCAATGAATAAGCCAAAATATTTTGATTTCAGCCCTGCAAGTAGGTCCGTGCATCTTTCTAAAAGCCAAAGAGCATTACTTCTTCCGCAAGAGGTTATATCATTAAATCGCAGATTACAAATTATTTTAATTGAAGCCTCAAACCCTATACAATGCAATAAAATATTATATTATAAAGATAAATTCTTTATAAAAAGACTATTAAAAGGTATTGAATTACCAACTCAAGAAATCACTCTTGGAAACCAAAGCAAAGACACACTTGACGCTGAAATACCAGAAACACAACTTCTTGCCAACCACCCAGATGCACATCAACAGAAAAAAAATGCTGCATAATGTATATTTAAAATATAAAATATATATTTTAAAGTGAAAATATTTCTTGCATTTTAAAAAAATTAAATTAAATGGGTTTTTTTGTATTTTCAACTTGATATATATATTTATATAATATGATATAAGAAATAATATTATATCCATTGTATATATGACGGAAAGTACAAAAATACCTCGCAAAAGAGGGCAAAAAATTGCCCCTAGTAAAATTGATCAACTCATTGGTATGAGAATACGAATTGCTAGGAATATGTCCAATAAGAACCAAGACGCACTTGCACAACGCCTAGGAGTGACTCTGCAACAAATCCAAAAATATGAAAATGGGAAGAATAAAATTTCCGTCAACACTTTAACTCAAATTTCTGAGTATTTCAATATTCCAATTACATATTTTATTCCAAATAAAATTGGAACTGTAGAAGAAAACACGCAAGAAACACTACAACTATTCAATCAAAACCCTAATGTACATATTGCCGAAGAATGGAAACCTATTGGCGGAACAACAAATAACAATGAAGACGGGAATGTAGAAAGTGATGATTCACACAAAATTGTATTGCAAATTATGGAAACTATAATTCAAATCAAAGACCATGACAAACAAAAGGAAGCAATTAGGTATCTTAAAACACTGCAAGATAGAAAAACAAAGCAATGATATCTGACGTCTGATCTTCATCAATAGTCTTTCTGCTATTTTTCGTAAAATTTACCATCATTTTGAGGGTTTTTAGCTATAAAATCCTCACTACTCATAGGGTATTGAGATTTTTTTTATCAGAAAATTGAATTTTCGAGTATATCTCTATTATGATGCATGCTGGAGGGAATGGGGAGGAAGAATTTCGTTTTTTTGTGTATTAAAATATGTTATGGTTATTTTAGTAGTAACTAGCTAATATTAATAAATTTTTTTAATTAATATATACACATATGAACAATAACGAAGAACAACCACTCAATATAAAACAAGCCTGCACTAATGCTGCAATTCGCATAGGAGGTAAAGTTATGGTTGGCACTATATCTGGCGCTTCTTTGGGAGCTTTGATTGACTTCCTAGTGGGGGATGGGTTGCAGAATTTTAGTAATTTACAACGTTTACAACACTTCTCTCTATTGTGTCAACTACCGCAAATGGTTTCTATTGATGGTGTACTCTGTCAAACTTTGCCATCTATTTGTGATGCTCTCAACAATACAGCCAAGACTATAAACGGAGATATTGCTATATTGCAATAACATAAATGCAGTAAATGTTATAATTACCGCTGCTAACCCTATGATAGACACTGTCAGCAATACAATGGACACTATAAATCGTTATGGATTCACAGGCCTTGGTGCTGCTGGTGGAGCTGCTATGGGATTGACTTTTGGATTCCTATGTGAGACGTCCAGAGTGTTTAGTTTTTGTGCGCAACAAGGTGTTGGGGTGGTTAGTAAAGTAATTGATCGCTATACAAATTCTCAAGTTCGTCCAAGTAATGATATTGAAGCAGGTGTTAGTGGGCAGGGAGTATAAAACAACAAATTAGTATGCTTGTTTTAAAATATCAAATTTTTTTAATACTTTCTAAACAATAGACTTCACGCACTCGATAATGTCATTTACACTTGGCAAGCATAGCTTTTCAAGATTATCCGCATATGGAAGAGGGACATCTGCCGCACAAATACGCTTTGGCTCTGCGTCAAGGTAGTCAAACGCATGCTCTACTACAAGAGATATAATCTCTGATGCAATTCCAGCATAAGCCCAACCTTCTTCAACAACAACAATGCGGCTCGTTTTTTTAACAGAATTTATCACTGTGTCAATATCTAGTGGCTTTAGAGTCCTCAAGTCAATGACATCACAAGAAATTCCTTGGCTTTCAAGTTCCTTTCCTGCTTGTTTAGCGTATTGCATCATGTAAGAAAACGATACAATCGTACAGTCTGTTCCTTCTTGTACAACATCTGCCTTGCCAATTTCAATTATTTCATCAAAATTATCATCTGCATCTTCTATGTTTCCATAAAGAAGCTCACTTTCAAGGAATATTATGGGGTTGTCATCTTTAATTGCTGCTTTCAGCAACGCCTTGGAATCCTTTGCTGTTGACGGAGCTATTACTTTCAAACCGGGGCAATGTGCATACCACGAAGCATAACATTGAGAATGCTGCGCTGCAACACGAGACGCTGCACCATTTGGTCCACGAAAAACTATTGGACATCCCACATTTCCACCAGACATATAATTGGTTTTACACGCAGAATTAATAATTTGATCTATCGCTTGCATTGCGAAGTTGAATGTCATAAATTCTACTATTGGACGAAGACCATTAAATGCTGAACCAACAGCAAGACCTGTAAATCCATGTTCGGTAATTGGTGTATCAATAACTCTTTCATCTCCAAATTCTTGCAAAAGACCTTGCGTAACTTTATACGCACCTTGGTACTCTGCAACTTCTTCACCCATTACAAAAACACGAGAATCCGCACGCATTTCTTCTGCCATTGCGTCCCTTAAAGCATTCCTTACTGTAATTTCTGCCATATTCCTGCATAAATAATAACATTAACTATGTTCGACTATAAATAGTTTTGTCAAGTCTAATTTTCTCAAGAAAATATATCACCGAATGGGTAAAATATCTTGCTGAACTTACTGGTGAATAAGCAATAATATACGATATATAATCTATAAAAATTATGGTAACGCAAAGTTAACATTTGTTGCGCATTATACAACGACATGCTTGACCGTCAACCGTTTGTATGATATCAATGGCAATAATTATTTGCTTTCTGTAAATTTTACCTCACCACTTTTAAGCTTGTATAGTGCTGTAACAATTTTTACCTCACCATCCTCTACCATATCTTTAATAACATCGCTTTGTTGTAGTATTTGCTTGCTCACAAAAGAGGCATTTGCATCTATCACTGCATTCATAAACTCCTCGCTCGTATGATCGGTGAATTTAGGACGAACACTTTCAATTACGGGGTCAATCTTTTCCATTATTGATGTCACATGGGATAACCTTACGCCGTTTAATGCACCTTTTATGGCTCCACAGTCAGCATGACCCATTACCACTATTAACTTTGCACCTGAAATTTTGCACGCAAATTCAATTGAACCAAGGATATCGTTGTTTAAAATATTTCCCGCAACCCTAACATTAAAAAGTACACCAAGCCCAACATCAAAAATAAGCTCACTTGGAACACGAGAATCTATACACCCTAAAATAACAGCAACAGGGTATTGTGCATCGGTAAGGTATTGGCGTTGTTTGGCATAGTCTCTTGTGGAGTGTGCATCTGATTTAAAGCGTTTGTTTCCGTCTCTTAAAATTTGCAACACATCTTTTGGTGTTAACAATTGCTGAAATTCTTTTGTAATAATTGCTGGAATATCCATGTCGAAGAAAAAAGTAACCATACCTTTCAAACCACAATAATTTGTTTTATCAAGAAAAATTATCTCAATCTGGTAAATATTAATGGCACTTTTCAAAAACAATAGACAAGAAAAACATTTCGGACAATCAAAGGCATCACAGCAAGAGAGTTATTCAAACAACACAAGGAAATTAAGAAACAACTGTGGAATAGAAGCCTTTGGACAAGTGGGTATTATGTCAACACAGTAGGGCGGTATGGTAGCAAAGAAGTTATCGCAAAGTATGTAAAAAACCAAGGCAAAGTCTACAATAAAACCTACGAAGACCAATTAATATTGTTCGATCTTTGGACACCTAACCATACCTCATACTAAAGCCTGATGTTGTTTGTTTATTGTGTTTACAATGCTGATACTCTAGCGTTAAATTTCTAAAAAACTGCCTAAGCTAGAAAGGAGGTTTGCAATAAAAGGGTTATAACTAAGGCGAGCCATTACGCCTTTAGATAGATTGTTTTTTGTTATTTCACCACGATTGATATCATCAGATGATTTACATAAGCTATAATTTTTATTTTTATCCTTATGGTTGTAGTAAGATAAACAATCACGATACTTACCATTTTTCCCGTACCACACATTTTGTGGGTCGTTAGATATAGAAATATGTGCTAAATCAAAAATTCTATCTTTTTTTGAACTACTTTGAATGTGAAATAAATTTGTTTTACTTGATATGTCTTGTGGTAAGTTGTTTTGGTGGTATAAAACAATATGCCTATTGTTGGGATCGGTGTTGTTTAAAATGGTGTTTAAGGTGTTTTTTGGATCAATTGTTTGGTCTTCATAGCTAAGGGCCATAAATACTTTTGTATTTTTTAATGGATTGTTATTAGTTTCCAACTGCTTATTGATTTCTTTGGTTAGTAAATATATTTGTGAGGCACCATTCATTGCAAGAGACTCGTACTTGACTATATCATCATCAGAATATTGGCTATTCCATTTTTTGAAATATTTAACAAATGGTGCAAGCCTTGCTTTCCATGGTAAAGTAAGAGCTGGAGATAGCCCTATAATTCCCTCTATCTTCTTTGATGGATTTGACAATACATAGTTAACGGCAAGTGCACCTCCTGTGGAAATACCTCCTAAATAAATATCATCAGATACTTTTGACAGTTCATTAACTCCGTATTCTACTTGTTTTATCCAATCTTTGTATGACACATCAAGTAAATCTCCTGAACGAGTACCGTGCCCAGATAAAAGTAGACTGTAAACAGTAAAACAATTGTTGCTAAAATAATTTGCCATTGCTTTTGTTGTGAATGGTGAGTCTAATAATCCGTGAATTAACAGTATGCCTCTTTTCTTAACATTGGTACAGTTTTTAGCGTCAGGGTATAAAGCAAATGGAGAGTTCCAAGCAATAATTTGTTTTTTATTGTCTAAATTTAAGTCAACTCTTCCAGATTCAATAATTTGACGACTATATTCTATATACTGGGGAAAGGTTTTGTTTGTATCAAAATTGAACTTTGAATTTACTCCAGATGTTTCGAATTTGTGTGTTTTATCTTGTGATGCACAAGCAAATAATAGAGTAGAAAAAAGTGATATTACTAATAATAAAAGAGTGCTAGCACTGTGTAGATGTCTCATAGTATGAATTTTATTGTAGAGTTAATATTTTTGATTAAAATTAAAACGCAAGAAAAAAGCAAGAATATATTTTTTCCGTGATCTTCCTTCAATCTTGCCTACCTTTTAAAAAAATATGTGCTTTTTTTAATGAAAAATAGGGGGTTATTTAGCATAATTATAGCAAAATATCTCACTACTCATAGGGTATTGAAAAATTTATAAAACATATACCTCGTGCTTTTATTCAAAGATTAATGTATTATGCAATTTTGGAATAAGGCTATTCACAATTTTGTTTTTTTGTATTTGCCATTATGTCGTGAATCGCTTATTGTTACTTAAGTGAATAGAAGTATTTTCTTAAATTAGTTAGTTACACCTTGCCCCCAACAAGGATAAAAATGGGGATTTTTTAGATATGTATATTAGTGTGTAATTAATATCGTTACGGAAGTTATTAAAATTGAAAATGATACCGCAAGACTTAAAGAATATATTGACGACCTTCGGATGGATTATCGCAACAAATAGTCTATAGATAAATTTAATACAAGAGTATGACTGACAAAATTATCGCAAGAAAAAGAGGGCAAAAAATACCTGCTGGAGAAATTGATAAATTAATCGGAATGAGGATTAGAATAGCAAGAAATATGGCAGGCAATAAACAAGAAGATTTAGCAAATTACCTTGGATTAACACTGCAACAAATACAAAAGTATGAGAATGGTAAGAACAAGGTATCTGTCAGTGTTCTGATAAAAGTTACAGAGTATTTTAAAATACCAATTACTTATTTTATTCCAAGCGAGGATGCGAAAATGTCTCAAAGGAAGGCACCAGTGCCTCTTCATGAGATTAGTGCTCTTAATGGTTAGGATTGTAAGGCTGAAGTAACACTGTTTTTCATCACGATAATATGGTAATACATATAAACAATAATTTAAAACCTGCCAACAGAAATGCAAACAATTTTGTACCATACTAATTCTTATATAACTCTCTGAATGCAAAGGATGTACTTCATAACCTTTGGGACAGCATTCCATAAATGTATATTCAAGCAATGGTTTTTTCTATCATCAAACTCTGCTTTGATAAACTGTAAAATATATGAGTTAGTTTTTAGGTGTAACAAATGGGGGAGATATCAAGGTCTAGCAATACCTTCTGACCTTCCTATCCTCTCCACTTTTGTACTTGCATCACTGCTCCGACTATCTGGACAGTGTAATACTGTGCTACCTTCTTCTTTCAAGCCATCAAGTGACACCATAGAATGATTTTTCTCACCGTACAACAATATATCTCTCACAATATCTGTTATTATTACTGTGTTCTTACTACTTCCATCGGTAATTAATATACATCCCGATATACACAATATAGATGAAGGTATATTATATGGTATTGCTTTAAGGTCTTTAACATCGTGACTTTTAAGAGCTTCAACTACGTTATCACGTGAAATAATGGCATGGTGCGGCAAATAACCATCGCTTGTAGACAAACCATAATAAATAGACGCAGATATATCATTGTCAGGTTTTCTTTTGCGAAGCTCATTAATAGTTTTATCTATAGTATTTTGTGATTGCTTTTTATCATCACTTGTATGCACAAGGGCATAGTCACGACCTGTTCTAAATACGGTTGCCGTGCAGTATTGTAAGTTTTCTGTCATAGAAAACCTTGTCGCTTGATTGAGAATTATAGACCCTGGGTAATGTGTAATATGTTCTACACCTCTACTATGTTGTATAATACTTTGTATTCGTGGCGACATTGTCCATCTCAGGAGTATTTGACTTCCTTTTTTTAGCACCTTAATGTTTTTTAGTTTCTTTGTATAAGAAGTATTATAGTACATAATTGGATGGTAATCAATAAAAAAATACAAAGAATTATAAAACAGTAAAATATTTAAGGTTCAAGATAACTTAAGCGGATTATTTGTATCAAATTACACTATCACTTTTAAGAAAATCTTCAGCCACTTTCAAAGAAAGTTAATTGTGCAACAAGACAACGCTGTAAAGTGTATAGAAATGCTAAACAAATTTTTGACGCAACAGTTCTTGAGCTTTGTAAGTGTTCGTGATGGTAAGTATTGTGGTGATTGTTTTAGTTGTTTAAAAAATTTTCTCAATATACCCACCACCAATCATACGCTTGTTATGGTAGAAAACCGCAGCCTGCCCTGGTGCAATGAAAGATATTTTTTCTTCTAATGTGACGATGTCTCCATTGATATTGCAAGCGACCGCTTGACACGAAGACCGTACTCGCACTGTAATATTTTTTGGAAGTGTTTCATTTTCACTTAACAAAAAGTGCGGCTTTTGAATTGAAAATGTGTGCCGTAGGAGGTTTTCGTAGCCCCCAACAAATACTGTGTTAGTTTGTGCGTCAAGTTTGCAAACATATAGCGGAGATCCGCCACCTATGCCAAGACCTCTCCTTTGCCCAATTGTGTAATGTATAATACCATGGTGTGCCCCCAGAACTTTCCCCGTTTTCACATCTACAATATTCCCTTCTTTGCCAGAGTTTGGATGAAACTTTTGCACAACCTTTGCATAGTCTCCGTCTGGAACAAAACAAATATTTTGGCTATCAGGCTTTTCAGATATTTCAAGTCCATACTTTCTTGCAAGTTCTCTTGTTTGTTCCTTTGTATTTCCACCAAGGGGGAAATCAAGAAATTCTAGCTGTTCTTTTGTTGTTTGAAAAAGAAAATATGACTGATCTTTAACTGAATCTAAACCTTGATACATCTCTACGCCAAACTTTCCATTTTTCTTTTGAACATAATGCCCCGTTATAAGTTTTTCTGCTCCAAGTTTTTTTGCAATTTTGAATAAATCTCTAAATTTCACAGTTTGATTACACTTCACACAAGGAATTGGAGTGTAACCTGCAATATATTGGTCTGCAAATTCTTGTATTACTTCCTCACGAAATATATCTTCATAATTTAACACATAATGTTTAATTCCTAGTTTGTCGCAAGCATTTTGAGCATCAAAAATATCCTTACTTGCACAGCATGTTTTAGAAGGCTTTGTACTGCAAGTTGCTTCGCCGTAATCATAAAGTTGAAGTGTCACGCCAATAACCTCATGCCCTTGTTCCTGCATTAAGCAAGCACAGACTGTTGAATCCACACCACCAGACATTGCCACTACAACTCTACCTTTACTCATTTAGCATTATGAAAGTTATTTTTATAATTCATTACATTGTTTTAGCAAATGTCTAGTAATTTCACCTCTTACTAACAATCATTGTATTGTTTAAATATGGATCTTGACGGATCTTGACTGGTGCAATTTTTAATTGTACTATTTTTAACTATGAAATATCAGTGTTTATTGGTTTGTAAAATTCATAAATCTCTACCATTTTTAAGGAAGGTGTTTCTCTTAAATAAGAAGTAAAGTCTATAATTCGTAAACTTATTAAGTTACCTTGACCTATAGTTTTTATGAAATTCTTGCATTTTGAAAATATATCTACCTTGTAAGGTTATATATTTTATATAATTCAATGATTTTACGCTACTCAAGGAAGGAGATGTCTGATATTTGGACAGAAGATAATAAGTATAATATTTGGCTTAAAATTGAGCTTTTAGTAGCGGAAGCAATGGTGGAAGACGGAATTGTTCCAATGGAAAAAGTTATGGAAATTCGTGAAAAGGCAACTTGGAGTGTTGAAAGAATTGCAGAAATTGAAGCAGTGACAAAACATGATGTTATTGCATTTTTAACAAATATTTCTGAATCCGTTGGTGGCGATGCAACGAAGTATTTACATCTTGGAATGACAAGTTCTGATTTACTGGATACAACTCTATCGTACCAATTAAAACAGTCGGGGGACATTCTAATAAATGGTTTAAATAACTTGCTTGAAGCATTGAAGAGTAAGGCTTTAAAGTATAAAAATTCTGTTTGTATTGGAAGAAGTCATGGCATTCATGCGGAGCCTGTTACATTTGGCTTAAAATTTATAGGTTTTTATGCAGAGTTTGAGAGAAATCTCAAACGGTTAGAACTTGCATTGGAAGATGTTTCTGTTTGTGCAATTTCTGGTGCCGTTGGTACGTATGCTAATATTGCACCGAAAATTCAGGCATTTGTTGCAAAGAATCTTAATTTAAAAGAAGAGACTGTTTCCACGCAAGTAATTCCAAGGGACAGACACGCAAACTTTTTTAATTGCCTTGCCTTAATTGCGTCATCAATTGAACGCATTGCTACGGAAATTCGTCATTTGCAACGCACGGAAGTTTTGGAAGTGGAAGAAGCATTTACAAAGGGGCAGAAAGGAAGTTCAGCTATGCCACACAAACGCAACCCTGTATTAAGCGAGAACCTGACGGGGCTTGCAAGAATGGTGCGTTCATATTGTATGCCAGCAATGGAGAATGTTGCACTTTGGCATGAAAGAGATATCTCTCATTCTTCTGTTGAGCGATTTATTGCCCCCGATTCCTGTATTACACTAGATTTTGCGATTAATCGTCTTGTTGGGCTTGTAGAAAACCTTATAATTTATGAAGAGAATGCAATTGCTAATATGAATAAGTTGAAAGGATTGATATTCTCGCAAAGGGTAATGCTTACATTAATTGAAAAGGCAGGCGTGACAAGGGAGGACGCATATAAAATTGTTCAAGAAAATGCAATGAAAATATGGCAAGGGGAAACAGATAAAGACTTCAAAACTCTTTTGCAAGAAAACCCTGACGTTGTTTCAAAGCTTGATAAATCACAAATTGAGGAAATTTTTGATATTTCATACCATACAAAAAATATTGACCATATTTTTCAAAAAGTTTTTGGTTGATTATTACCGTATTTTACGGTAAATTATATATAACTTTTAATATATTTTATGCAAAAAAATGCTAATATGTTTACTGAAGAGCCACTCAATTTATCTCAACGCAGCACAAGGAGCAATCAACCTCTTCATGCTACCAATAATAATCAAGGAACTTCCCAAGGAAGGGGTTAATAAAAAATAATAAACTATGGAAATGCACGAAATTACCCAGCTTTTACTTAATGCAAAAACTAACAACATTGCAATTGTAGATGTGCGTACTTATGCAGAAAGAGAGCAGATTTTTATCGCCAATACCTTACACATACCAATTGATGAGCTTGACTCAAAAATTGACGATTTAAAAGGCTTTGATAAAGTCTATTTCTTTTGTAAGGCTGGTGTTCGTGCGGGGTTTGCGTTGCAAATTGCTCAAAATTATAAAATTGACGCCGTTGCAATTAATAACAGCATATTTGAAATACATCTGGCATCGCAAAATATTTAAACCTTCACAATATTTCATGCTTCCTTGTTTGGAAATGGTCATGTCAGTGTTATAAATAAATTTTATATCACTTTGATGGCATCTAAAAATACTCAAAATATTTCTTTGGAATACTTATTACAGAATCAGGCTTCACCGGAAGTGACGATTAATGAATCATTAAACAAAATTGATGCATTAGTTTTTAATATAGTGCAAGATATTGTTGATGCATTACCTACAAACCCGAACAATGGAGACGTATACATTTGTTCTGCACAGCATTCACAACCTAATAAAATTGCAATTTGGTTGCAAAATAAGGGTTGGCAAATGATTGAACCAAAAATTGGTTTGGAAATGTATAGCGTTGCAATTCAAAAAAGAATGATGTTTATTCAAAGTGGCTGGACAATAAAGGAAGTATCACAAGGAGAAACGCCAAGCTTACATTCTGTGGCAACTTCTGGTAGCTATAGTGAGCTTAACAATAAGCCGACATTTCATTCCGTGGCTAATAGTGGAGATTACAATCAACTGATGAATAAGCCAAGCTTACATTCTGTGGCAACTTCTGGTAGTTATAGTGAGCTTAATAACAAGCCTACATTTCATAATATTTGTTGGTCAGGGAGTTATAATGATTTAATAGATAAACCCACAAATGCAAATAGTGCATTGGTTGTTACAGGGCAAAATGGATGGTATAAAAAATCTTCCGATGGTATGATTATACAGGGTGGTAAGATGATTTCTGGTGGAGGGTGGTTAACACACACACTACCTATTGCATTTACAAACACTATTTACTCGATTAATGTGTGGAATAATGGTTCTTATAGAAGCTTTAATCAATATATAATATCAGAATCGCAGTTCCGTGTTGAATCATTGCATATTATTAGCACGGATGCACGATATTTAGCAATAGGTTTCTGATTTCACGACATACTTATTTGTCCCTGTGCTGTATTATTGAAAAAAGTGGGACTTGGTGCATTCTTGTTTACGGATGATATCTGTGGTGTTTGTGGCTGTGGCTGTGAGTTTGGTTTTGGGTGTGTTTGTTGCTGTGTGTTTTTCCCCCCTGTGTCCACTACTTCTTTCTCTTCTGTTATTTCTATTTCTACATCGCCCACTTCCACTTCTTCTCTTGCTTCTCCTTCTACTACTTCTCTCTCTTCTGTTATTTCTATTTCTACATCGCCCACTTCCACTTCTTCTACTTCTAGCTTTATTGTGCCAGCATGAGCCATTACTACTAGTTCTTCTACAATATTTATTGCCAATGCCCATACCTCTTCGTCATATACATTAACAATACCTTTGCCCCGTTCTTCTGCTACTTTACTTTTTACCAGCTCCAGCAATCGCTCTGTATATGCTATTGTATCCGCTTGAAAATCATTGGTTACTTGTATTTCTTCGTCACCTATATCTCCCGCTGCCTGATTTATCATTGCTTCCGCTGCTTCTCGGGTATCTGTATCAAAGTCTTTTCCTTGTTCAGTACTCTCTGTGGCACACTTTTTAGCACTATTTGCGACAGCTTGTCTGATATCTGTTCTTTGTTTTTCTTTATTTATTCGCTGTATATCTTCCATCATATGCTTTACACCTGGTATTGCTGACTCACTTTGTGTATCAGCAATATTATGCAACTCTGTCGTATATCGATCTTTAATGATATTCATCTTGTCTGTATATTCAGAATTATTATCCATATACTGATGCAGTTCGCTGAACTTTTCTTCACTATTCATAATAGCATTTATACTATTTCGCACTGTGTCTTTATCGCCTAATTCTGTAACACTCAAAGATAAAATACCTGCAATCTCCTCCTTGTTAATATTCTCGTTACTGATAACATCATAAATAGCATCGGTCATATCCTTTTGCAATGCATCCTGCAATTCTTGTACTGTTTGCACTTCTTCCATCTGTAATGATGGATCTTTTGCCCCTAGTGCTTCCATTTTTTGCTGTTTTTCGTCGCTATTATCCTGTGCAAGTTCACCTAATTGTGTAGAGTCATTTTCTGTTTCCAAACCCAACACATCTGTTTTTTCATCGAGGTCTGTTTCCAAGTCCAACACATCTGTTTTTTCATTTGTGGGTGATATTTCCTCCGTTGTTTTTTCTCGTGCGTCTCGATTCTCCTCTGCGAGTACATCTAAGGGTGTAGAGTCATTTTCTTTTTCCAAACCCAACCCATCTATATTTTCATCGGACGCTAATATACGCACATTTTCATTGCGATAAAAACCATTGAGGACGCTTTGCATTGTTAGTCCCGTTGATTCACCTGCAAGAGAAGGGCTTTCCAATTGATTTGTCGATAGATTGGCATCATTAAAAATTACAATTCTAGGTTTTTCTCCCCCCTTTGTCGCGGTATCTATTTTTGCTTGAATTTCTTCTTGAGTTTTTTGTGGGTCACTGTTTTGATCTATACTATGAAAAATGGTACCTTTAAAGGAAGGGTAACCTTGTAGATCGTTTTGAATAATCTGAATTAATGCACTTTTTTCATTGCTACTTTGTGAATTGAATGATATATTTGACGATGCGTCAGCCCCATTACTTAATGATGATTTTAAGTCATTTAAGATAGCTAGCTGTTTACTTGATAGAATTTTATTCAGTGTCTTTCCACCATCTTCGAAGAAAGCATGTGCAGGGGTGTTTAAGTTTTCTGGCAATGTTGAGCCTTCTTTGTTGTGTTTGCCGTATTCTTCATCTAACGCCTTTAGGTATGTTAATTCTTTTTTAGACATAGGCACGGGAACGGGTAACAATGCGATCTGTTTTTGAACTTCTGAATTGGGTTTTGTTGTTTCAGGATTGTTTGTACTAGTAAAGGTAGTATATTTTTGAACACTATTGTAGTGTGCTTGAATTATAGCCGATACAAATTGTTTTCTTTCTTCTGGGCTTTTTATGCTATCAACTCCAAAGCTTTTTTTAAGGCTTTCTATTGCGTCGTGTCTGGCTCTGCCACCTGCATCACCCTTACCATTCAATTTCTGTTTTTCTGCGTATTTATCAGTAAATAAGTTATCCCACGCTGTTTTTTGACTTGCTGCGTTTGTCGTCTTAATAAAAGTCTCACATGAGTCCCTAAAGATGTTATTTCCAATAAATAGATCTAACTTATTCCATTTAACTTTGCCTGTATTATCTTTTTCTTTTACGGTTTCAGCATATGTGTCCTTCCAACTCTTAATTTTTTTATTAAGTTCTACAATGCTTTCATCTTCTTTAAGGCTTGCTTTTAGAACATTTATTTTCTCGCTTACATTTTCGTGGCTTGCAATGCTATCAACAACATCTTTAGCATATTGTTGTTGATCAATAGATGGTTTTTTTTTTGCTGGCCTTTTTTGCTTTTGAGATTTCTTACCTTGCTGTGACATTCCCCTCCCTTTATAAATATAGTATATCCTGTAAAGTAGAATTTTCAAAAATCAAACATTATTTTAACCATACATCTGGTAATGGTAGCTAATCAAAATAACCTTATATGAACATAATATATATATATTATGTTCATATAATTTTCCTCCTTACTTAATAGGTAAGTTTTTTATGGAGAGATTTAATTAAACAATTTCCTCGGCATTTATATTAGTGCCCAAATTTTTTGATTGCAATTTTGAAATTGAAAGATTATAATAATTTGTAACTAACAAATTATTATGGGAAATATTCGTCAAATAAATTATTGGAAGTTGAGGTTATTTTGCGAGGCATACATTTGCCTGAGCTACACCCAAGCAGGAGAAAACCTTCATATATCACAAACAAGTATTACAAAAGCTATTGATGATATTGAGTCTCTTGTAGGTAATACCTTATTTTACAAACAAAATAATACAATTCACCCAACAAAATATGCAGAAGATTTATTTTCTAAAATCCAACCACATTTAAAAGATATAGAACAAATTCTTATTTCAAATAAAGGTACTAATAAACAAGTTATATCCATCGCAGCTTCTCATTCATCATGTACAACAGTTCTTCCTGTGGCTCTTGCAAATCCATATTTTAAGGACATTGAAGTAAATATACACAGCACCGATAGAAGCAATGCAATTTCATTACTTCGCAGGGGTCTGGTAAGTGTCGCAATGTTTCCAGCAACTGAAATTCCAAATGATTGTAGAATTCTTGCACAATTAGAACTTGACCCTGCAATTCTTGTACATAAAGACAACCCCCTTGTTGGCAAGAAGAATATTACCGCAGAAGATGTTTTCAAAGAAAATCTTATAATGATTGATGATTACAAGATTAGTGAAAATTATCGTGCATTATTTAATTCAATCTATGAAAAACAAAAAATTAAAATTACCAATGCAGACTATGAAATGATTTCACGGTTCGTTGCAAGAGGACACGGGTCGTGTTTGTATTCCGATGTACCAGTTGATGTAAAGAATATTGTTTGTATTAACCTTAAGGGCATTTTACCTCCAATAATACATTGGGCATTTTCAATCAAATCATTTGAGGCATCACCTTTAGAAAATGTTTTTATTGATGAGTTAAGAAATGTTATACTCAATAGTGCATTCTTTACCATATGATGGTATGGTATACCCAGATACATCATCTATATGTGAATTTTTCGTATTTGTATATTTTGAAAGTAAATATTTATGATATCCAAAAAGTGAGCTATATGCAAAATTAGGATTCTCCCACACAAGCGTTACTTCATCGGCAAAAGAACCGTCTATACACATAATTGCATTTTTGTGCACGCCTACTTGTTTCATTCCCAGCTTTTCAGACATTTTTAATATTTTGTGATTCATTGCATGTGGAGCACTTCTTGCACACTTTAAATAATGCATCCTCTTACTGAGTATAACAAACATCTCTTTACAAAAACGATAAGCAGCAAGAGAATTCATGTAATCACTTCTCATCATTATTGTCATGTGATCTAAAATGTGTGCCTTACGAATATTTTTTGATGTATAACCTTTAAAGTAAGCAATAATATCGTCATTGACATCTGTCATAATCATTGCCGCACCTCGTTCTAATGCATTACTTAAACCATCGTAAATAAAATCATCCGTTATTTCCGTTTGAAACGGAGATAGGCTATCAGGGTATTTTTCCGAAATATCCAAATACAATTCTTTAATTCCTTGTAAATCAGATAACTCTGCTGAGCGTACATTGTTAGACATAGTGTTTATATTTAAATTATATATAAATTATGATATGCACAAACTCTGGAAGCTAATATTTATTCCTTATGCAAAAAATTCATAAGGATGTCTAGTTATTGTAATATTTTATATTTGTTATTATACCACGATGTGTGTTAAGATTATTATAAGTTGATAGTAATATCTTCTTTAGTTAGTTAGTTACACCTTGCCCCCAACAAGGATAAAAATGGGGATTATTTTTTCACAAAAACATAATATACAACTAAAAAGCAGTAAATGTATTCCAAGGTAGATGAAAGTCTAAAAGTAGATATAAAATCAAGTCGACTCACAGACGATGACACATCAGCAGAAAATATAACATTCACTACACAGCTTCAAGACATAGCAAGACACTTTTCTTCCATTAGCCATAAAAACATTAGACAATATGCGATTAACTTTGTTAAAGAGCTTTCTAAATATGAAAGTGAGGAAAAAGCGTTAATATATACGAAGGAAATGCTTCACCATCATAATATCGATGTTAAATAATATTTCTCCGCCGTATCTAGATTGTACTTTGCAAGTCATTGCTTATGCCATGTAAAAGATTTTCGTATTTTTGAGCCATTACTTTTGTGGCACATCAAACGAATCGCCAAGGTAGTGTTTTTGTACACCTTCATGAGAAAGAATATCTTCTTGTGTTCCCTCCGTTAATACTTTACCATTATATATAATGTATGTTCTGTCGGTAATTTTAAGAGTTTCACGAACATTGTGGTCGGTAATTACAACGCCAATGTTTTTATCTTTTAAATGTTTTATCAGGTTGTTAATGTCTATAACGGATATAGGGTCTACACCTGCAAATGGTTCGTCTAAAAAAACAAATTTAGGATTTAACGCTAACAATCTTGCAATTTCAAGCCTTCTTCGTTCCCCACCTGAAAGGGAAAGGGAGCGTTCTTTGCGAAGATGCAATATATTAAATTCTTCAAGTAGCTCATCGAGTTTAATGCGAATTTTCTTCCTATCTTTTTCAACAATTTCTAATATTGCAATAATATTATCTTCTACGCTTAAACCTCTAAAAATTGATGGCTCCTGCGGTAGATACCCTATGCCAAGCCGTCCACGCTCATGCATTGACATATATGTGATATCACATCCATCAACAATAATATTGCCTCCACTTGGCTTTGCAATTCCAATAATCATATAAAATGCAGTAGTCTTACCTGCACCATTTGGTCCAAGAATACCTACAACCTCACCAGTATTAATTGTTAAATTCAAACCTTTAATTACATGTTTTTTACCAAAAAACTTTTGTAAGTTATTGACAATAATTTGTGACATTAGTAAAAATCATAAGATGCTTTATTGTTAAAAATCAATTTGTGCTTACACTTTGAAAAATTTGCCTGCTTGTTAATGAACATCTCAATTAGAAGTGGCTCTTTTAAGCATATTGAGTACGCAATGCCGTGAATAGCACCTGCAATTAATACAACCTTAAAGTCCGATCTTAATACAAAATATAACATGCTAATCATCATATTAACCATCACATAAGTGTATGTTACACCAAATACCATAGGTACTCGAGTTAGCCCACCGAAGAGTAAATCTAATTTTACATAACCTACCTTTTTTGACACCTTATAGCGGAAAGTTTAATTTTATTAATACAGCACAATTCTATTTTGTCAATGCTGAATATTACATCAGAGGTGTTAATATACTTATTCTTGATATATTAAGCAATATGGTGCAAAATTAAGATGGTAATTTCTTTTCCTCATTCTTCTATATTTCCATTGCTATCATACGACCAGTATGGGGTCCTTTCGCTGCCTTATCTGCTTGAACCCATGATTTATCAAGCCTTACTTGTGCATCTGCTGATTTATGAATTGCTGTTGTATCTGTTGAGTCATTCCATGGTGGAGGATTTGTAACGCTTGTTTTTGTCCTTCCCTTCTCAATGCTTACTGATAGCCGTGCTTTAGGATTGCTAAGTCTTGATAGCCTTGTCGTACCTGTCCCAACATGTGCTTTTTTTACTGATAGCCTTGTCGTACCTGCATCAACATTTACTTTTTTTACTGATTGCTTTGCTTTTTTAGGAGTTGCCTTAACCGACGCTTTTTTTACTGATTGCTTTGCCTGTGTTGAGCGTGCATCAACATTTACTTTGTTTACTGATAGCCTTGTCGCACCTGTCTCAACATTTACTTTTTTTACTGATTGCTTTGCTTTTTTAGGAGTTGCCTTAACCGACGCTTTTTTTACTGATTGCTTTGCCTGTGTTGAGCATGCATCAACATTTTTCTCACAATCGGGTATTTGATCTATTACAGGCAAATCTTGTCTGCCTTGTTCTTTAATTGCATTTACTTGCTCTTCAATTGCTTGTTTTATTTTGTTACAAGTACTACGAATGGTAATGTTTTTGTCACACACAAGGTGAGCAAGATATTTTATTGATTCAACATCTAAGTTCAAGTTCTCCTGTTCGTCGTACAACCATAATGTACCATTCTTAGCCAAACAGTCCAAAGAACCTTTTTCTATAGTTTCCATTCCACAATTTTCCAATGCTATATTCTTAACATTTCTATCACTGAATAAATCGTGTGGTAAAGTTTTCATCGTACCGATCAAACGTAGCGTTCCAACAGTCGCGCCATTCAAAAAACCTTTTTCTACTGTGTCACTATGCACAGTTAGATATTCAACATTCACACCATTCAAAGCATCTCTTGGTATCTTTTTTATATTCGCTGTGTCAAAAGGAAGGATTTTAATAGGAAGATCGCACTCTCGTATTATCTGAAAAAGTTCTGTAAAGCCTTCTGTAGATAATACCAGATCCCATACATCATCCAGGTCTATATAACCTTTTTCTCTACTATTTTTTAATTCTTGAATTTGATCTTGTATCTTTGTTAATGTATCTTTTTGATCTAAATCTTGTGGCATAATATGATTTTAATATATTTATATAATACTATAGCATATTTTTACCCCCATTACAACGCAATTCTTTACCCCCATTTATAAAAAAAAGATAATAAGGTAATTTTCTTGACATAAACTATTTTATATTGCCGTTATGTATGTATTTTTATTTATGATTGGTGTCGAACTTTATCAAAGCTTTAAACGGTAACAACCCACACACGCCACCAATATGGATGATGAGGCAAGCTGGTAGATACCATTCACATTATAGAAAAATTAAAAATCAGCACTCTTTTGAAGAGATATGCAAAACGCCAAAACTTGCAGCGGAAGTTGCACTTGCACCAATTGAAGCATTTGATTTCGACGCAGGAATTTTATTTTCCGATATTCTATATATTGTTGAAGGGTTAGGTTATAATGTCACATTCAACCCTGGCCCAATCATTACTACAAATAATGATAAAACAAAAAAAGACATAAACTTTCTTTCTTTTCAGGCGAATGCCATCATAGAAACAAAAAAACTTTTAGGTAGTGTGCCTTTAATCGGCTTTGTTGGCGGAATTGCAACAATATTTAAATTTATAAAAGCAGATAACACTCTACATGAAAGACATAGCTACATTAATAATTTTTGCTATGATATTATCGACCTATACATTCAAAATATTAAAATGCAAATAGACGCTGGAGTAAACACCATTGCAATTTTGGATAGCAGAACGGTGCCAAATACTCATGAATATTGGAGTTTTACCCAAAAAAATATTATTGATGTCATCAATAAATATTGCGACATTCCAATTATATACTATTCCGACTGTCAACAGCATGAGACATTGGAAGGTCTTGCGTGTGTTGGTTTAAATTCTAAAAATGACCCTGTATATTCCATACAAAGAAATTTTGGACTTCATACCGTTCAAGGTACTTTTGACGAACAATTATTTACATTGCCACACATAGAATGTGCAAAAAAAATTGAAGAATACTTCCAATATATATTTGACAACACAACGCCAACAGAACGCACAATGTGGGTAAACTCCCCAGGGCATGGTGTCCCAAAAAATGCATTAGAGGAAAATATTAAATATTTTGTTACAAAAGGTAAGGAGGCATTTAAAATTCCTTGATGCGTTGAATTGCAGCATTAATTATGAAATCAGATACATTAAGTTGAATGATTTTTGAAGGATAACTTGCGTGTGTAATAGTGTTTGATACAAAAATATTTTGCAATGATGAATTATTTATTTTTGATAATGCATTACCAGAAAAAATACCATGAGTGGCATACGCTACGACTGCCTTCGCCCCATTTTGCATAAGTATATCTGAGGCATTGCATAATGTTCCTGCGGTGTCAATAATATCATCCACAATAATACATATTTTATTTTGTGGATTTCCCACAACGGATACTGCCTGCGATACACCCGCTGAAGATCGTGTTTTTTCAACAGTAATACTTTCAACGGATAGATTGTCGGCAATTTTTCTTGCAAACTTTGCACCACCAATATCTGCCGCACAAATAGCAATATCCTGCATATTATAATTTGCACAAATATGCTCTAGTATAAAACTTTCTAATAAGATGTTAAAACATGGCTTTTGAAAAAAACCTTGAATTTGCGGAGAGTGTAAGTCTACAATAGACACTGTGCATATAGATTTGTGAGATAGTAAATCAGCAATAACTTTGCCAGAAAATGGTGCATATTGAGAGATTTCTCTATCTTGTCTTGAGTAACACAAGTATGGAATAAGCAAATGAATTTGTCCAGATGAATTGCGTGATATTACATCAATTGATAATAACAGTTCAATAATATTTTGATGAGAACCAAAAAGAGACTGAATGACAAGAAAAGATTTTTTTGATAAGTCTAGACCATCAAGGTTGATAGATATTTCTCCATCAGAAAAGGAAGTAAGAGTCGGGCAATAATCATCAGCATTGCTGGAGAGACACTGCCCGTTACTCAAAAAGACTTTTTGC
>CAJQOT010000039.1 GCA_905480015.1 uncultured Rickettsiales bacterium
AAAGGCGTCGTATGTTATTGGACACCACTTCTTAACAATTTCAGCAAGTATTTCTGCGTATAAGCGTATTTCATATTGTGCATGCGGATGAATTCTTAATGCAATAAAATGTAAAAGATTATGAAGATCAATTTTCCAATACCACTCTGTATACATATTTAATGGCAAAACACCACGAGCAATCTCCCTTGCAATGCCATCGCCATCTGAAAGAAGTGCTTGATAGTTACCGTAAGAACTTTTAGAGCTTTCCTCCATTAATGTTTTTGCGTTTATAGCCTGTTCTGTGCTAATTTCCCCCCCCCTACATTGTTTATTTTGTAAAGACTGCGGGGCAATATCTTCTATTTTTGGAATATAATACTCTTCTGGTAAAACAGAATACCTTGCAGAGCACTCATTAACATTTGCGGTACGATGGCGAATCCACTGCCTTGCAATAAACATTGGTAACTTAATATGTAATTTTATTTCACACATTTCAAATGGGGAAGTATGCCTGTGTTTTATTAAATAGTTAATTAAACCGCCGTCCTCCCTTTTGGTTTTTGTGCCGTCTCCATAAGAAACCCTTGCCGCCTGCACAACTGCAGAATCATTGCCCATAACATCAATAACTCGGATAAATCCATGGTCCAAAACATTATACTTCAAGCCAGTTAAATGTGTTTTTTCTTGACTTTCACTTTGCATAAATATATATAATGGTTAATTATGTTTTAATTAGATACCAACATTAAGAAATGAAAAATTATAACAATCAACTAAAACAAATAAGATATTTCCTTGAATATATTTTAATAATTCCTTTGTTTTGGGCAATGCATCCGCTTAGCATTAAGGCAAAAAGTTGTTTTGGTATTTTTGTTGGTAAGTATATAATGTATCCATTTCTTTTATTGAAGGGTAAGAAAAGATATGCTATTATTGTAAAAAATTTAGAAATTGTACTGAATAAAAAGCTGAGCATAACAGAGGCAAAGCGATTGGTAAAAGAATATTCTTCAAATATTGTCAGAATATTCACGGAAGGCTTAGGGCAAAGACAAATGACCAAACAATGGTTAATAAAAAATGTTGAAGTTCATAATATTGAAAGACTTTTAGAGGCACATAGAAATGGTAGAAAAATTATTATCCCATCGGCTCATATTGGAAATTGGGAAATTGCACATAAATACCTTTATGAAGTGTATGGTATAAAAACAACAATAATATATCGCAAACAAAATAATATTAAAATTGATGCATCGTATGTGAAAAAGAGATCTCATATTGAATTGATTGAAAAACGTGACCCATCCGCTCTACGCAAAATGGTTAAGTCGCTTGCAAGTCAACATGTTCTTGTTGTATTGCTAGACCAAAGAAACCAAACGAATGGTAGCCCAATAGAATTCTTTGGAATAACTGCTTTATTTCCAACGGCAATATCTCGTCTCGCACTAAAGAGTAATTCTGATATTTACTGTGGATACTGCCATCGCCTTCCACATAATACACATAAATTTTGCTTATCATTTGAAGAGCAAACTATATATGGTAAAAACTCTACACCCGAAACAATCACACATAATATTTTCAAACAATTTGAAAAATGGATCACCGCACATCCCACGCAGTGGTTTTGCTTAATACAAGATATCTGGAGAAAATAAAATGTTGATTGAAAAATATAAAAATATTGTTATAAAAATTGGCTCAAATACCTTAATGTATATGTTTGAGCATGATCTATTTTTATCATTTGTAGAAGATATACGCTGTATAATGAAATTTGCACGCATAACAATTGTTACATCTGGTGCAATTGCAATGGCACGCACAGAGCTGAACATTCAAAAACCGTCTAATATACTGCAAAAACAAGCTCTTTCATCAATTGGTCAGGCACAATTAATGCACAAGTATAATCTTGAATTCCAAAAATATGATATAAATGTTGGTCAAATTTTACTTACAAGCAAAGATATAGCAAATCCTCAGGCCTTGCGTAATTTACAACACACTATTACAGCTTTGCGAAAATTTAACGCTATTCCAATTATTAATGAAAATGATGCACTTGCAACAAAGGAAATTAAAATTGGAGACAATGACACCCTTTCCGCATGTATTGCAAAAGCAGTAGAAGCGGATTTACTAATTATTTTAACAGATGTTAAAGGCGTGTATACCTTACACCCAAAGAATGCGAAGGCAAAAATTATTACACATACGGGTATTTTAGAAACTGAACAATTTGAAGGTGAGGAATTAACACAATTTGGCTCCGGTGGAATGGTGACAAAGGTGAAAGCTGGGAATATTGCATTAAAAAATAGATGTCACGCCATTATTGCAAATGGTAGAAAGTCTAACCCTTTGCAGTCAATTACAGAGGGACAATGTACGATGTTTATCTAATACCAATTTCCTTATAAATTTCTGTTAAATTTTTTTGTGCAACAGTATGTGCATTTTCAGCATTGCTTGCGAGAGTCTTTGAAAGATCTCCATCTGATTGCATTAATTCTGTATACCGTTTTTGAATTGGCTGAATTTCAGCAATAATTGCATCTGTAAGATTTATTTTAAATTGTTCCATATTTTCTGGGTTAAATTCTACATTACCCCCAACAGCATTATAAATTTCCAACAAATTTTTAATTTCAGGGGAATTTATGTTTCCTGTTTTTGCTTTTTTGATTTTCTTTTGAACGACATCTGCATCATCAAGTAAATTTATACGTGAAAGACCCGATTCATCAGATTTACTCATTTTTTTCATACCGTCTTTTAAGGACATTACCCTTTTAGAGGGAGACAACTTCGCTTGTGGCAATGTTAGAATTTCTTTTCCATATTTGGCGTTAAATTTTTTCGCAATGTCCCTTGTAAGCTCAACATGTTGAACTTGGTCTTCCCCTACAGGCACAATATTTGCACGATAAAGAAGGATATCTGCCGCCATTAAAACTGGATAAGAACACAGTCCGAGGCATTCTTTTTCTTTATGCGAATGAATTTTTTCTTTATATTGCGTCATCCTCTCAAGGAACCCCATCTGTATATGGCAAGAAAGAACCCATGCAAGTTCAGCGTGTTGACTTACCATTGACTGCTGAAAAACAGTGATGTTTTTGCCATCAATTCCACATGCAAGATAAGTTGCAAATGTTTGTAAAATTGCACGGCGTAATTCTTGCGAATTTTGATATACAGTTATGGCGTGTAAATCTACAATTGAGAAAAAGAATTGAGAATTTGGAGAGCTAGAGATAATGTTTTTCCAGTTTTTTATTGCACCAAGATAGTTGCCTAAGTGTAAATTACCTGTTGGCTGAATGCCAGAGAAAACCGTCTGCATATTCTAATTTCTCTTATATATTCTACCCCTAGATAGGTCGTACTTACTAATTTCAATAGAGACTTTATCTCCTTGAATAATTTTAATTCTAAATTTCTTCAATTTACCAGAACCTTTTGCAAGAATTTTATGCCCATTTTCAAGTTCTACGCGAAAAGTGAAATCTGGCAACACTTCGTAAACTACACCCTCTGCTAGAATAAATTCTTCTTTATTTGCCATTTTTATAAATAAACATTATTATCCAGCTACATCTTGTAATTCTTCTGCGATATCAGCCATATCACCATCAAATAACCCAAGACTTGCCTTAACTTTTTCTTGAATTCTTACCATTATATCTTGGTTTTCTACAATGAATTTTTTGGCGTTGTCTCTACCTTGACCAAGCTTATTGCCTTCAAATGCATACCATGAACCTGATTTTTCTACTACATCAAGTTTAGTTGAAAGGTCGATTAGTTCTCCTATTTTTGAAAAACCCTCACCGTAAATAACTTCAAGCACAACAACTTTAAATGGTGGAGCAACCTTATTCTTAACAATTTTCAGCTTCACCATATTTCCATATTGTTCATCACCTTTTGCAAGCTTTTCTGCTTTACGAACTTCAATTCTTACAGAAGCGTAGAATTTTAAAGCATTGCCACCTGTCGTTGTTTCTGGATTGCCCATAACAAAGCCAATTTTCATTCTAATTTGATTAATAAAAAGCAAAACACAATTTGTTTTTGATATTACGCCAGTTAATTTACGGAGTGCTTTACTCATTAAACGAGCTTGTAATCCCATTTGTTGGTCTCCCATATCTCCATCAATTTCTGCTTTTGGAACTAGTGCAGCAACCGAATCTAATACTATTAAATCCAAAGCACCAGAGCGAGCAAGAGTTTCGATGATATCAAGTGCTTGTTCGGCGTTATCAGGTTGAGATATAATAAGATCTTCTATATTAATGCCCAAAGCTTTTGCATATACTGGATCAAAAGCGTGCTCAACATCAACAAATGCACATTTTGCACCTTCAGTTTTTTGTGTTTCTGCAATTGCATGTAGTGCAAAAGTTGTTTTACCAGAAGATTCATTTCCATATACTTCGGCAATTCTTCCCCTTGGCAAACCGCCTATCCCAAGTGCTTTATCTATTGTTATAAACCCTGTTGATAAGGGCTTGACGTCTGATAATGCATTTGTGGATGATGTCATAATTGAACCCTTACCAAATGATTTTTCAATACTGCTAATTGCCGCCTGTAGAGCCTTTTCTTTGTCGTTCATATTCTATGACTTAATAATTAAGGATTAATAATTATAACAAAACAGTTGTCAAGTGTAAAAACAACCTATTTACACTTATACACTTAATGATACTCAACAACAATGTTATGAAATTTCTCACATTAGTGGTCAATAATTATTAATAATTAAAGTGTTCGGATTTATGTATTAATCGCTGTTTTTTTAAAAACGGCAATACTGACAACGCACCAATGGCCGCCAAAAACAACCACACATACATTATATTTATTTGTGCAATAAATGGTACTATTATTGCCACAAAAAGCGTTGCAAATTCCGTTGTTGTACCAGCAATACCTAGTACTTGCGTACGATTTCCATGCTCCTTGACTAAATCTGCAAAAAATTTCATACCAGCAGGTAAAACACAACCAAAGAATATAAGCATAATGCCAAAAAATACATAAAACTGCCCACCTGCAAAAATTGCAAAAGAGCAAAAAGACATTGCAAATATACCAATAATAATTACCAATCTAGCAGAAATTTTATCCACCATTCTTCCGGAAATGGGTCCAAAGAATATTAATGCAACTGCAATAATAGCAAATAATTTTGCCACATCGGTTACTTCCAGACCTAGAACGTCCGTTGTATAAATTGGTAAAAAGATTGATAATGAAAATATATAAACACGCCGCAGCATTGCAGGGGAATAATATGCCATTAACTTTATCACATCAAAGGATATTTTAAGTTTTTCTTTTTTGTAAATATTGTATTTATGCAAAAAGAAAGAACATACGACTCCAAATATTCCTAAAATAAAATTTGCCATAAACACCCCATCAACTCCATATTTCACGTACAATATACCACCGTACAAAGGGCCAATTATCATTCCAATGCCAAATGAAAAGCCAAATATACCCATGTAAAATCCACGATTATGCTTTTGACTTAAATGGATTGCAACATCTGTTAACATCACAATTACAATGCCTTCAACCAATCCTTCAAGAAATCTCAAGCCTATAAATGCTAGCTTTGTACGAAAGATAGAGTATAAAATAAATATGAATGAATATAAAGTAAATGCAATGATAGAGATATATTTATATTGTAATACAAGTAGCTTTCCACAAAAAAGCTTTGAAATAATACGACCAAACACTATTGCCAAAAATGGAAGTGAAAGCCCTGAAATGGAAAATCCATAACTTTGCAATAGAACTGGCATAATTGGCAAAAGCACACCAATACCAGTGTTAGCAATAGTATTTAGTAAAATAACCCAAAAAAGTTGCATAAATATTATTCTTTACCAAAGGTCGCAACAGATTGAGACTTATATTTCGCACAATTAATTTCAATGTCCATATCAGAATTATAATGTGTAATTGCATTGGATTCATGCGTTGTATATTTGCCGATAGAAAGTGTTATGTCATCAGTTTGTAGGTGTTTTTGCAAAACATCTTTGATATCTTTTTGAATTATATTCACAAGATGTTGATCATCACACATCATACTGTCTGACCTCAAAAAAGAATAAAGTGACAAACTACACAACGAAGGCAACAAACACTTGTACATATTACAAATTAAATTCCCAAAACCAACCTTGACGGATCTTCTATCATCTGCTTAATGCGTATAAGAAATGTAACAGCCTCTTTTCCATCTACAACGCGGTGATCGTACGAAAGTGCGGTGTACATCATAGGGCGTATAACAATTTCATCATTGACAACAACTGGACGCTTCTGAATTGAATGCATACCTAAAATTCCAGACTGCGGAGGATTAATAATTGGCGTAGAAAGAAGGCTTCCATAAACACCTCCATTAGAAATGGTAAATGTTCCTCCGGTCATATCATTAATAGTTATAGCTCCATCGCGAGCTTTTACACCGTAGTCATAAACTGCTTTTTCAAGATCAAAAATTGACATTTTATCTGCATCGCGAATAACAGGAACTACTAGCCCACTTGGCGTTCCCACCGCGACACCTACATCACAATAATTGCGATAAATAATGCTATTGTCTTTAATTTCAGCGTTAACCGCGGGAATTTCTTTTAAAGCAACGATACAAGCTTTGATGAAAAAAGACATAAACCCAACTTTAATACCGTATCTTTTTTGAAAATCATCTTGATATTTTTTGCGGAGATTCATTACACCAGACATATCAATTTCGTTGAATGTGGTTAGAATTGCCGCTGTATTTTGAGAATCCTTAAGTCTTCTTGCAATAGTTTGACGCAACTTACTCATTCGCACCACTTCATCTACACGACCTTCCGAGGGAGACTCCACGTGCGATTGCACTGCATTTTCCATATGTGATAATGCGTCGCCTTTCGTAATTCTACCATCCTTACCAGTGCCTTGTATATTTTTAGCATCTAAATTACTTTCATTGACAATTCTATTGACTGATGGGGGAAGTTTATCACTTGTGTGGATTTTATCTTTGCTTGCTTTATCTTCGCCTGTAGGCTCCGTTGATGATGCTGACTCAGTGTCACCATCATCAATTTTTCCAATAATTTGACCAACAGTCACATTGTCACCCTCTGACACAGATAAATCTGTAATTTTACCATTACAAGGTGCATTAATTTCAAGTGTTACTTTGTCCGTTTCAAGCTCAATTAAAAGCTCGTCCATTTTTATCGTGTCTCCAGATTTTTTTGAAATTGAAGCAATTGTTGCCTCTGAAATTGACTCTCCTAGAGGGGGCACTACTACTTCTACCATTATCTATAAAAAAACTTACCTGATTTATAACATATAAATTTGAATAAACAAAAATGAAAGTCAAGAAAAAACTCCCCACAAATGAACAATTGAATACTATCTGCAAACCTATAAACATAAATTCAGCCATTTATTATTATACCATCATTCTTAATTAATTTTTAAATTAGCAAAATATATTTGTTACAATATGTATCAATATCCCAATCTCTCTTGAATATTAACCTTTTGAGTGATTTGCTACATTATGTTTGAAATAAGTCGTAATAATTGGCGTTAATGGATTTTAGGCTTGTTATATTCCAACATTATACTATTTGTGTTGCGGTAGTGTATTATTAAAATTGCTAGACCAATCGCAATTTCCGCAGCGGCAACTGTTAAAATGAATATTACAAAAACCTGCCCAATAGGTGAGTTTCCAAATGAAGAAAATGCAATGAAGTTGATATTTACAGCAAGAAGCATAAGTTCTATTGTAATAAGAATATTAATAATAGATTTTCTGTTATAAAGTATGCCAAATATTCCTATGCAAAATAGTGTCGACGCTAATATAAGGAAGTGTAAAAGAGGTATATCGAGTTCAAACATTTTGTGCTTTATTAAAAAAGATATTACCATTTAATGTGCATATGAAACCGAATGTCAAGAGTATATTGAGGTATATAATAATAGAAGTTTTAGGTGTTTGGAAGATATCTGTTATATTGTAACAAGAAAATAATATATATACAATAAGGAGAATTATTATTAAAATATTTTTTACCTGTATTCTTGCACGGTTGCTGTGAAATTTAATAAGCATCGTGATGATTGCGAATGGAAGGAGTATTGTGAGAAGTGAAGGTGTTATGCGTTCGTTGATTTCATTTATGTATTTATTTGTGTGGATAGTTTGATAAGCTTTTATTAATTGAGGCGTTGTAAGGTATTCATAGTCTTGTGTTTTAGTCTCTTCAGGGAAAAGATCTATTTGCGTTTCAAGAATTTTAAACTTAATGAGTGTGTTGCCTGTGACATTTGTTGTGAGAATTGTCGCATTATTTACATTAATACCTATCATTTTATTGACGGACCATGTTTCTTGAATATTTCCAACCAGGGTAAATTCACCATTGTCTGTTGTTCGGTGTATTAACGTTAATGGTATGTGCTTGAGTGTGCTATGTGGAGATGTTATTATGGTAAAATTGTTAAATGTTTTAATTGTGTTAGGCGTGAGAATATTTTGCATTTTTTCTTGTACAATTGAATCTTGTACTGTGTTGCGTGCTTCAATTGTTTTTGGTAAAATAAAAGATGCAAAATAAAGAGTGAGGATTGCAGTGGGTATGGTTACTACCATGTGCGTTGTGGCAATTTTAAAGTTTGTGAGCCTTGCATTTTGCAAAATAGTAATTTGTGACGACGAAAGAAGTGAGTTGAAGACATTAAAGGATGTTATTGCTGACACAAACGGCGTGATGGTGTAAAGGACATATGGAATAGTATTGAGTGCAATAATAGCGAGTGTTTTTAAGCTTAATGAAGAATCTTCGGTAATTTTTTGTGCAATATTAAGTGTTTGTATTGATATAATAATTGATGAGAGGAAAAGCAATGTACGAATGAATGATGAAAAGTATGCAATGGCGATGTATTTATGATATTTTTTCATTTGTCTTGTACTTTAAGTAAACTTAAAGTATGAAATCTTAAGTTTTCAAGGGGAAAGTAATAATTTTTTCTAATATTTTCCTTGTCTAATGGGTGAAAAGTGTAATTTGTAGATATAAATTATTGCTTGATTTGTGGAACATAGTAAATATGCTTTATGTGTAATGAATTTTAGAAAACATGAATAAAGATAGTATAGCAGCGATGTACTTAAATTTGAGACAATGCAATACTTAATTGATAAAATAAGTATTAATATATTATAAAAATATGAAGGTAGTTAGTGTGCAAGTTGGTAAAGGGTATGATATTTTAATATCTCAAACAATAAATTTCGGTAAACAAATTAAGCCATTTGTGAAAACTAATGTGGTATTAATTTATGATTGTAACCTGCCACAAAAAGCAATTGCTAACATTGAAGAATCACTTGGAAGTTCAGGTGTTGAATATTTAACACTAAAGCTTGATAGGTCTGGGGAGGTTATCAAAACTTTTGAGTATTATCAAGAAGTTGCAACAAAATTAATTGAAATGAATGCCACACGCAAAACTGTTTTAGTTGCCGTTGGTGGTGGAACAGTGGGGGATTTTGTTGGTTTTCTAGCCTCGTCTTTTATGCGTGGAATACCATTTGTTCAAATACCAACAACGCTTCTTGCAATGGTAGATAGCTCTGTTGGCGGAAAAGTTGCGATTAACCTTGGGCATTATAAAAACTGTATTGGTGCGTTTTATCAGCCTGTTTGTGTATTGATTGATATATCATTTCTTCAAACTCTACCTAAGGTTGAGCTTATTTCTGGCTATGCGGAAGTTTTAAAGTATGGTTTAATTGCAGATGAAAACTTCTTACAATATCTTTTAAAAAATCAATCAACATTTATACAGTTTAAAGAAGACAATTTATTAACTTCTGTTGCAGAGGAATATTTTGAATATATCGTTGCTCATTCATGTGAAGTGAAAGCATCCATTGTTCAGCAAGATGAAAAGGAAAGCCTTGGAATTAGGGAAATTTTAAATTTTGGACATACATTCGCTCATGCATTTGAGGGCTTATACCTTGGGAAAATTCCACATGGGATTGCTGTGGGGATTGGTATGATTTATGCTTGTAAATTTTCTTCAATTGACTGTGAATATCTTATATTGCATTACAAGGCGGTTGGTCTTTATTATTCAATTATGGATTTTTGCCGTGAAAATGACATCCCGCGTCCTGTAGCGGAAGATATTCTTGCATTAATGCAAAAAGACAAGAAAAACAGTGGAAACGATATTACTCTTGTTTTACTTGAAAGCATTGGTAAGGCAAAATTACAAAATCACAATAAACACAAGGTATTAGAATTTCTTAACAAATTATGCATTGACGAGATTTAATTAACAGCAGGTGTAAGTGTATTAATGTCTAAAAATAAGATATTTCTTATTTCTACCAATACTATTATACTTAAAAATTCATAAATTCATAATTGCTATAAATGTCAATAGGGTGTAGTATTGAAAATTATTTTTTGGCAAACATTGGGTGGAATTTCTCAATAGTATTTTGAATATCATCTGCCTTAATGTGTGTGTATATTTCTGTTGTTGAAATATCACTGTGCCCAAGTAGAACTTGCAACATACGCAAGTCAATCCCTTTTTGGTACAAATGCGTTGCAAATGAATGACGAAGCTTGTGAGGTGATAGCCTCTCTGGTAAATTAGCAATATGGGATATTTTTTGCAATCTGACAAAAACACTCTCCCTTGCAATGTATCCTGCTTTAGATTTTGAACAAAATAAATACAAATTTTTTGCACTTTGACTAAAATAGCTCCTTATAGAAAGGTATCTTTCTACTGACTTTTGCGTAGGTTTGTCAAAAAAAATCATCCGCTCCTTATTGCCTTTGCCAAGAATAATGACTTTTTTTTTCACACAATGGTTAGAGTCCAAAACATCTGATACTTTTATTGTTATGGCTTCGGAAATTCTCAATCCAGATGAATATAAAATATGTAAAATTGTATTTATTCTAATGCCATCTTTTGTATTAAGCGAATTTGTATAGTCAAACAATACTTTTGTTTCTTCTTCGTTCAAATAAAATGGCAAGTGTATTGACTTCTTTGGCACTTCTACATCTTCAATTGGACTTTGTGTAATTAGTTTACGCTCATACATTGTATTAAAAAATGCACGAAAACATGATATTTTCCTTCTTACAGTGGTTGCTTCAGCAATTTTAATAAAGTTATACTTACCCTTAACAAAGTATTCACTCAGGTATTCAGTTAAGTCAGCACTTGTGCATTGTAATAAATCTTTTTTTTTACCTAAAAGGAATTTTAATAGGAGGTGTAAGTCATTCTCATAGGAAGAAATAGTGTTGTGAGACTTCCCCACATTTAAACTAAAAATAAAACCGTTAATGAGTTCATTATTTGTCATCTGTTATTGCACTTCTAATGTATTTATTAGTAAAAAGAACCGTCATAGACTTTGATGAGACATCTTTATTAACTACAATATGTTGCATTTCTTCGTTGTTTACTCTAAATACTTTTGCAACAGAAAGCAAAGGCAGCAAGTACACAATTGGTTCTTTTTCAAAATAAATTGTATCAACTTTTCCCCTTGCTAGAAGGTGGAAATCATCAATTATTGAATTTGTCACACGCAAATTTTGAAATTTATTAACAATATTTGGATTAAACTTTATTGCCCGTGTATTACATGAAAGCATTGCAAGTTTAAGGTGTTTACGTATAGTAGGCTTGAACATTCTTCCTCTAATGTAAGAACCTACCGCATCGGTATACATAACCTCTTGCGTATGGTATGAGTATACAATGGAAAATACATCTACCCAGCCCATATCCGTCTCTTCTTGTAAAAGAAATGACACACCAAAGTTTGGAATACCACGAGAAAAATTCCGGAAATTATCTATTGGGTTGAATAGAAGCTTTAAAGGTTTTTCACCTAAAGAGTTTTCTTCCAATGTTGCAAGAAGAGTGCTTATGTATAAAGTTCCTTTAAATGACTGGCTAATTTCTTCTTGAATAGACTTTGTAAATGTTGAAACAGAAATGCTGGCAAAACGCTCCGCTGCTCCAGTGCTTGACTGTAAATGAGATATCTCATAAAGATCTTTTGTGTATCTAGATATTTTTTCTTCAAGAACTTGAATTAACGCGTTTGCAATTGGGTGATATAGCATCTATTTTTCAATAATATTTTTGTTCAATAATATTTTGGCATTTCCTATCTTTCAAGCATTGCTTTTTTGGGCATTGACAGCTATAAACCTTTTTCTTTTCACATCTTTCACGAATTATTTCTATCTCTTCTCCCGTGTGACGATCGTACAATATACAAGAATTTGCACATGCGTCTTCAAACTGTATTGTCAAGCCACCTGCATCTGTGCAAAATTTTTCCATTGAATCAAGAATTTTCTTATTGATCTCGGGCTTATCGTGATATAACATAGCAGACGAAGATTGATAAACACAAAAGACTGTAAGAAAATATAGCAAGATTTTAATTGACTTTCCCATTAATTATTAACATTAAATTAATAGATTATATTGTAATTTAAGCTTTTAAAAATCAAGGAAAATGAAAATTATTCTTGCGAGTCCACGGGGATTTTGTGCGGGTGTTTGTCGGGCAATTGAAATTGTTGAAAAAGCAATTGTCAAATTTGGTACACCACTGTATGTAAAACACGAAATTGTACATAACAAATATGTTGTAGAATCTTTTAAAAAGCGTGGTGTCATTTTTACAGACGATATCTCAATTATTCCAAACAAGGCAACAATTATATTTTCTGCACACGGAGTTTCTGACAATATCATCTCTCAATCCAAAGGTAAGGATCTTCGAATTATCGATGCAACATGCCCGCTAGTAACAAAGGTGCATCGTGAAGTTAAGAAGTACGACCTTCGTAATGTAGAAATTATTTTAATTGGTCACAAAGGGCACCCAGAAATGGAAGGAACGGCAGGAAAAATTAAAGGTAAGTATACAATCGTTGAAACAATTGACGACGTCAAAAACCTTCAAGTTAAAGACCCTTCCAACCTTGCACTCGCAACACAAACAACACTTAGTGTAGACGATACAAAATCTATTGTTGATGCCATATTTCAACGATTTCCAGACATTAAAAAACATTATAAAAGTGATATTTGCTACGCTACACAAAACAGACAAAACATGGTAAAAGATATGGCAAAAGACATCACAAAGCTTATTGTCGTAGGTTCCAAAGAAAGCTCAAATTCCAATAGACTGCGTGACATTGGCACTCAAAATAACATAACATCATTTCTTGTAGATAGAGCATCAAATCTAGATTTATCTATGTTTAACGATTTAGATGTTGTTGGCATTACAGCCGGAGCTTCTGCTCCAGAAAACCTTGTATGGGAAATAATCAACACACTGCAAGAAAACTTCAAAGCTTCTATTGAAAACGCCAAATCTTCTTTTGAAGAAAACATCATATTCCACCTTCCAAAAAGTATTCGCATTTAAATAAAGTATGTCAAACATGTTACAAGAAGTGGATGAATCACAAGATAATGAAATACTGAATTTATCTCCAAAAGAATTATTGGAATTGCTGTCTACATTTAACAAGCAAGGAGGTGAACTCCATAACGAACAGATAAAAGAACAAGAGAAAATAACATTCATTAAACAATATCTGAAAACAGTATTAATTCAAAAGCTAATAAGGCTCAATGTAATTGAAAGGGGTCAGGAGTTACAATTTAAGAGTCTTACACTAAAAGATGTTATTGACAAGATAAAAACGCAAAATAACAAACCTACAACTTTATTAAGGAGAAAAGAAAGTATACAAGGTAAAGCAATAATGCCTAAGGTGAAAAAAGGTATTGAGAAAATAAAACTTCATCTTAAGAAAGACCTTAAAGAAGAAGATTTAAAGGAAGACATAAATTCTTTATTGAAAGACCTTGCTGACGAGCTAAACAATGAACATCACAAAGCAACGGATATAGATCGGTTACTTTTAAATAAAGACGAAGACAAAAAACAAATATTAGAAGTACTCGAAAAAATTGAAAAAGAAATGATATATGAAGAAGAGGAAAAAATAATACTTCTAAGGCAAATTGCAGAATCTCTTGGCCTTAAAGGAGAAGAGGCAAAAGAGTTTATAGATAATGGAATGGAAATTTCATTGGAAATGGTATCCAGCATAAAAGAAACTTTAGAAGCATGTGGACTACATTCCGTTATACCTCAAATACAAGATGCAGAAAATATACAACGTACTTTTCAAGGAAGTCTATCTCAAGAAGAGATTGATAGGCGTCGAAATGAAGAAGGTGTTGGAATGGGATTTTAATCAATAAGCTGTTTTTCACATTCAAGCATAGTCTTTGAATTGCGTGAAATTGAACATTTACAGTAAGTTTTACTTGATAGCCCTTCAAATACTTTTGTAGAAAATGTATCGTTATCACTTTCAATGATTAAAGAGTTTTCCATATAATCAAATTCAGGAATTGCAATTCTTACTTTTTTTGCAAGTAACCGAACTACTTCAGCATCATACTTTGCATCCAGTGGAGACTCTATAGATTGTGTGGTCATTTGAATTTTACCCTCATTATTTGTATATGTCGCAAATTTTTCCGTATATGCTTCCGCGGGTAAAACAACATCAGCATAACGAATTGCCCTATCTGCATGTGTACCATGGTAAACAACGAATGTTTTTTTTATAGAGTCAAAATTACTCACATCATCAGCACCTAAGAGATAGGTAAATTGAATATTATTATTATCAATTTCTTTATTAATCGCCTCAATGCCACCATCAGTGGAAAATCCAAGATCAAGCCCAGCAACGGACGAACCGGAAATATGTAGTAAGTTAAATGACTTCACACCCATTTTCTTTGCAATTTGTAAAGAAATATTATGAACGTAGTAACCATCTTCATCACACAATGCCTTTCTCCCAAGAAGCAAAGCCGAGCCATCTTTAAGTAATTCAGGCGTTTCTCCATTCAAAATTCCTTCAAGAAGAGACTTATCATTACCAAGGTATGTGTATTTATAGTTTGCATCAAATTGACTACCAACAACATAAATTTTACAACCACTCTGTACTGCCTTTAAAATTCTTGCGTTCAACAATGGAGCATCTTCCCGTGGATTGCAATTAATTATAAGTAATGACTTCAAATTTTCAAATTCTGCAATTGGCGTATTAAGAATATAGTTTTCCCGCTTATTAGTAAGAATTTTTGCACTATCTTCATTTATTTCCGTAAAGCGACTATGAAGGCCATTGTAAAGCTTTTTCAAGGCGAAAATAGATTCTGCATCTGCAAATTTACCAGCAATTGCACATGATTTATCACCAGATTCAAGCATTTTTTCTGCAACGATAGAAAGTGCCTCATCCCATGTTGCGGGAATAAATTTACCTTCTTTTTTAATGTACGGTCTATCAATTCTTTGAGACGCAAGCCCATCACATGCAAAACGAGAACGATCGGAAATCCACTCTTCGTTAATACCTTCATTAATGCGCGGTAAAATACGCACAACTTTATTTCCCTTTGAATCCACTCTTATTGCAGACCCAAGTGAATCCATTACATCGATTGATGGTGTTTTGGTTAATTCCCATGAGCGATATGTAAATGCATATGGTTTTGCGGTCAAAGCTCCAACAGGGCAAAGATCTATAATATTCCCCGAAAGCTCACTTGTAATGTTTTTATCTAAAAAAGTTGCAACCTCAGTGTCATTACCTCTATTAAAGGATCCCAATTCAGATGTTCCAGCCACCTCTTCCATAAAGCGAACACATCTCATACAATGGATGCATCGTGTCATTGCTGTCTTTATAAGGGGACCCATAGATTTTTCCACTACTGATCTTTTATCTTCATCAAAGTGAGAAATGCCCGAACCGTACTTTATTGATTGATCTTGCAAGTCACATTCACCACCTTGGTCGCAAACTGGGCAGTCAAGAGGATGATTTGCAAGTAAAAATTGCATAACATTCTTGCGAGCAGATTGCGTCATTTCACTTTTTGTGTTAATTTCCATACCATCGGCAACATTAACTGCACATGTTGCCTGTGGCTTTGGAGGTCCAGGTTTGATTTCAGCAAGACACATACGGCAATTACCTGCAATTGATAGCCGATCATGATAGCAAAAATGTGGAATTTCAACGCCGGCAATGTCTCTGCACGCTTGCAGGGCGGTTATACCATTTGGAACGTTATATTCCGTTCCATTGATTTTAATATTAACAGTTTGCATTTCAGGCATTTTTAATGGTGTCAGTTTCTTTTATTTGATGATTTAATAAAAATTCTTTGTCAAGTGGTATCAGGTGGTAGCTTTCTAAATAACCACCAACGCCAATTGCCTCAGAACTAGTTGCTTCCTTGTAAAAAAGCCTTACATCTGTCTTAATAGCAAGAGAATGTTTCTTAAAGTATAAAAATAATGGGCGAGCAATTTTATATTGACTCGTAGCAATAGTTTGCTGGTTAATTGACACTCCGTTAATTTGAATTGCATTAATATTGTGTTTATTTTCCATATAATGTGAATAACCAAAAATACCAACTGCACCATTACGCAGAGAAATTTTATGCATAATAAATGCATCATTTTCACCTGTTTCAATAAATTTTCCGTCGTTTCTCATTAAAGAGCAAATGCTTTTTAATTGTTTTTTATATTGTAGACGGAAATATTTATTTTTCATACAAGGCGTTGCTAGAACAATTTTCGTAAATGTGTCTCTTGTTCCAGAAGTTGATGGAGGGCCGTAAATAATAATATCTGAGTTTGGCAAATTTGGATTAATATCACTCCATTTTTGATAGGGATTTGGAATAATTTTTCCATTTCTAACAATATTTCTGGCAAGTGCTTTAAATAATTCATCATCCGTCAATGAATTGATGGTAGTCTTATTATTAGCATGCATTGCAATTACAATTGCATCGAGACCTATCGTTACAGACTGATATTCTACGCCATTTTTTGCACATTCTTTTTGCTCACTATCTTTAATTTTCCTTGAGGCGTTAATAATATCAGGTGAGTTCGGGTGATTTCCATTACAAAACACTGAAAACCCACCACCAGTTCCTACTGATTCGACAATTGGTGGATGTAATTTTGTTTTAAAGGCAAATTCTTCTGCAATTACAATGGCAAATGGATAAACCCTTGAAGAGCCACTCATAAGAACGGTAGCATTTGCAAGTGTGCAAAAAATAAAACTTACAACAATTACAAACATTGCATTTATTTATTAACGAATTTTCCTATAAGGTTTTCAAGGTTTATTGCAGATTGAGTATAAATTACCTCATCGCCATTTACAAGATAATCCTCTTCCGCACCTGGAAGTATTGCAAGAAATTTTCCACCAAACAATCCAGATGTTTTAACGGCGATAGTCGTGTCAAGTGGAATTTTGATATTATCTGTAACTTCAAAATCTACGCGCACATCATATGTTTCAGGTAAAATGGTAATTTTTCTAACAGTGCCAACTTTATACCCAGCAAGTTTAATACCAGAGCCAACGGATATACCATCAATGTCATTAAACCTTGCATTGTACTGTATGGTTTGTATAGTTGGTTCATTCTGTTTAACAGAAAAAAACATATACACAGCAAAACCAATGAAAGCAACAATTGAAAACAATGACGCAATGAATTCTATCGGAGATTCAACACGCAGATATTTAAATTTTTTTAGCACTAGATAATATAAAAACTTCTTGACAAAACAACTTAAACGACGCCCTTCAAAAGGCAAGTTTTTTTTATAAATGAAGCTTTTAGGTATTAACATTGACCACATTGCAACACTTCGCAATGTACGAAATTCACCATTCCCCAGCTTGTCCCGTGCAGTTGATGTAATCAATCGCTGTCAAGGAATTGCATGCATTACAATTCACCTGCGTGAAGATCGTCGTCACATAATCGACGCCGACGCCAAACTTCTTTGTCTAACATCACCAATTCCTATCAACCTTGAAATTGCATGCACAGATGAGATGCTTAATTTTGCAATAACACACAAACCAAAATCTGTTTGCATCGTTCCAGAAAAAAGAGAAGAAATGACAACGGAGTCTGGACTTGATGTTATAAAGAATCAAGAAAGGCTCGCATTTGCAATTAAAAAGTTACACAATGCAGGAATAAAGGTATCGCTATTTGTAGACCCCGTTGTAAGCCATATTACAGCAGCCAAAGAAATTGATGCAGATATTATTGAAATACACACTGGTAAGTATGCAAATGCAACAGGCTCATCACAAAAACAGGAACTGGAACGAATAAAGGCATCGGCATGCTTAATTGCAAAATTTAATATGGAATGTCATGCAGGACATGGCTTAAACTATACAAATATTTTAGCAATTGCAAAAATACCGGAAATATCTCTTTTTAACATTGGACACTTCTTGATATGTGAATCCGTATTTATTGGTCTTGAAAAGGCAATCAACACAATGCACAAAATAATAAATAGCATTAAATAACATTTTCTGTTCGCTCAACAAAGCAAGCCCTTCTGAAAATCACAAATAATGACAAGTTATATAAGAATGAATAAGGAGTTATTGCTAATTACCGTAGAAAGTTCTTACAAGTAAAAAATTGTAAACTTTCAAAATATAAGTACATATAAAATATTCTTGATTGTTGAAAAATATTTGTGAAAGGTTTACAAATGGATATGATGTATAGCAAAAGATAAACAGAATTTATGAGGCAATGTCTTGAGGTCGAATTACTTACTAACCATTAGCCACACTTGAAGATAAATTATCCATAACTTTTCTTTCTTTGTATAATTTTGTTGCGTCTGCATCAACATGTAATGAGGAATCATGACCATCTTGCTTTGATTTGTAATCTGCAATTGCCGCTTTAATTGCACCTTCCGCCAATACGGAGCAATGTATTTTTACAGGTGGAAGAGATAAGTGTTCTACTATATCAATATTCTTAATAGTGCGTGCTTCATCAAGAGTTTTACCCTTTACCCATTCAACAGCAAGAGCTGATGAGGCAATTGCGGATCCACATCCAAAAGTTTTAAATTTTGCTTCTTCAATTGTACCATCTTTTGATACTTTAATCTGAAATTTCATCACATCACCACATGAAGGTGCCCCAACTATTCCCGTTCCAACATTTTGGTCGGATTTATCAAGAGATCCAACATCTTTATTGGATAAATTTGTTGACGATTCAAACCTTTCAACTACATCCTGTGTGTATGCCATATAAATATATTAGTATAAGTAACCATATTAACATTTTATATATTGTCAAGCTTTTTTATAGCCATTATGGTAATTGCATACTTCATACATGTACAAACTTGACATAATATCAATTTCCCTTGTGAAGTAATATACTTGTTTCAAGTGTATGTGCAAAGTTATAATATAACTTCATTTTTAGATTGCTTTTGCTTATATGTGTCAAGGTTCTTTCTGATGGTTGCAGGGTTAGTCTGAATAAGGATTGCTCGACTGTAAATAAAAGTTTTGCCTTCACATTACCATTGCAAAGCACAAAAGTAGTATTTTTTGCTTGACTACATTAATTTTTTATGCCTTAACCTTGTTAAGGTGTATTTATTTTACGAGAATTACACTTTATAACAAGTAATAGAGTTGTATTTTATGTCTAACAGTATAAAGAAAATTGCTAACGACCAAGGAGGAAATGTAATAGAATATCACTGTGAAATAAATTGGTTAAAATTTATTGGATACTATAGAGGTGATGAGTTACTATTCATCATTGATTACACAAGAGATGAAATCGCCCCTAATCATCGCTTAATTATTAATTTTACACCCAATGGCAAGCCTTGGCCAGCAGTAATAAACGATGACTTTAAAATCAATTTTGAAGATATTAGACCAAAAAATGGTAATAAGTATGAAAAAATTGACATAGACTATCAATCTCTACCTTACTATAGCAACCTTATTAACAACATAGAAAGTGAGGATATTTTAGAAGAGTTTGAAATCGCTCGTGAATTACATTGTTTAGACGAGGCATTAAAAAGAAGGGAGCAATATGCCACACAAAAGGAGCAAGCTGAAAATGTTATCACTAATGTTTCAAGCACGCTAATACGTGGAGATCAAACATTAGATAATTTACTAGAAAGGGAAAGAAAATTAAAAATTTTAGAGGATAGCAACCCTGAAAAAGTAGACCACGCATCAAAGAAAAGGTTAGAGGTGTCAATTCAAAAACATATTGAAATGTCTAAGCGTAGAAAATGGCGTATAGGAAATGCTGAAAAACGCAGAGAGAAATCATTGAGCGACATTGTTTTGGTAGATAAGCGAGTGGTGGAGGTTGAGCGTCGCATTAAGCTGCGTAAAAAAAAGCCAATTAAAAATAATTACATAGAAAAAGCATACTCAAACAACACAAATGCATATGAAGAGTCTCATTCAAATAACAATGTCATTAAAACAAAATATAAAAAGTATGCCTATCTATTGTTAATATTGTTAGTGTTTGCTTTCGTGATAATAGCTTTGAAAGATTTGGTACAACACGATAGAGAGCCAGATAAAGATAAACAAAATTCTTTTATTACAATGAACGAGGCAGAAATAAAACCTTATGTTGAGGAAGTTGTTGTAGCTGAGGAACTTGAAGTTGCTGAATCTGTAGTTGAGGAAGTTGTAGATGAGGAAGTTGAGGAAGTTGAAGTTATAGATATTGCCAACATTAACGACATTCGTGAGAAGTATATAAGAGAAGTTATACATGGTGATAAATATAAATTTGCATTGGAATCTTTTGAATCTTCGTTTTTTTCATGCAATGACGACGCAAAGAAAGTAGCATCTAATACTATAACAAACATGAATGATATTTGGAATGCTTTTCGTATTTTAAGTCTGAAAGAGTATTATAATAAGAAAAACTGGAATTTTAACGATGAGGTTCTGAAGTCTTCGTCTATGTACAGACAAATGGTAAGTGATGAAAACTTGTTGGTAAAATTTACCATGCCATCTCATAGGACATTCAAAAGCATAGGTAATAAGTTTTGTAGGCAATACAAGTCTCAATCGCATATTTGTAATAAAATATATTATCACTACAACAAGCTAGGGCGTCTATCAAGAAAAACAGAATTACTTGAAGTGGCCTACAAGCATTACAACAATAGCGTCTGTAACAAATAAGACAACAGTCAAATAATTCTTGTAGATAGTTATTCTACCGTAGGACACAGATTGATATGTTCCAACTACATCGGTTCATTTGTTATGCAAGAACTGAATCTTGTATATTTTGGTGCATTATGACCTTCCCAACGTCAATCGTAAATATTTTATATACGATATTATGCGTCTTTGTGTCTAGTCGTTTCTATACCTTACTTTGTCTGCTGTGTTTTACACAATCAGTGGTAGATTTTTCTCTACATGTTAACGCCTCACACTTTAGTGTGAGGTTGGTATTTATGTGTATTAGCGATGTATAATGAATTCCTTATGAATCAAATCTCTTGCGACGGTCTCCTGCTCCTGAGCTTCTACTGCTTGCACTGGTATTTCCATTTCTACTGCCGGTAAACTTTCTTGGAGCAGATTGTCTGCGGTCGTTTTTACTGTAGCTTGGGCGTCCATTATGCATTCCGCCTCTACCTTTGCTTTTATTGCCATACGAAGGTGCGGCATCATCGGAGTTTAATTTTCCAATAATGTTTGCGTGGAAGCTCTTTTCACTTCTTGTAACAAAACAAAGAGAGTAACCTTGTGTACTTCCTCTGCCTGTTCTTCCGATGCGGTGTGTATAGTCTTCCAATGTACGTGGTGTGTCGTAATTAATCACATGCTGAATATGTGGAATGTCAATACCTCTAGCAACGACATCCGTCGCAACAAGAACGCGAAATTTTTCATCTCTAAAGCGTTTAATGGTGTTTTCTCGCTGTCTTTGGCGTAAGTCTCCATGAATTGCCTGTGATTCGATGCCATCTCTTTGGAGGCGGTGAGTAATATCATCTACTACACGCTTCATATTTACAAATACAATAATTGAGCCCTCTCTGGTTTCAATTTCCTTTAAAAGGCGAGCATATTTTTCATCATCTCTTAAATCGACGAATTTTTGTTCAATGTTTTCATGGGTTTCTTTTTTCTGTGCAATAGTAATGGTTTCAAAGTTGTGTAAATACATTTTAGCATGATTTATAATGCTTTGCCTTTGTGTTGCGGAAAACATTAGTGTTTGCCTTTCTTTCGGCAAATGATTGACAATATTTGAGATGTCGTCTCTAAAGCCCATATCAAGCATTCTATCAAATTCATCAAGAACTAGTATGGTAAATTTCCCAAGGTTTGCAGTGCGTCTTTTCAGGTGATCTTGTAACCTCCCTGGTGTTGCGATGATAATTTGTGGATTTTTTTTAAGTGCAAAAATTTGTGAATCAATAGGTGAGCCACCAAATAGAACCGCAGTGTTAATTTTTTCACTACCACGCATAGTGTGAACTACCTCTTTAATTTGTAAGGCAAGTTCACGCGTTGGTGCAAGAATAAGAGCGGCTTCGTCGGGATTATTGAGAATTTTTGTAATAATTGGTATTACAAAAGCAGCGGTTTTACCACTTCCGGTTTGTGATGAAGCTAAAATATCTTTTCCATTGAGAACAATAGGGATAGATTTTTCTTGGATTTCCGTTGGATTTGTATAGCCCATATTAGTGAGTTTTGATACAAGAAATTCTGGCAGGTTTAGTTCTGAAAACTGTGGCATATTGTGATAAAAAATTGATTAAAGTATTAACATAAAATTATAAACTCCATACGGAAGATTTTATAGTTAACGCTTAACACAAACCTGCCGATGTAATTTGATTTAGTAAAACATAGTGGGGTGTAATTTTTATTATGCAAGAAGTTTTAAAAATTGATTGATAAATAAAAATTTACTCATTAATAAGGACGATTATTATATTGTGAGGGATATGTGGAGTATAATGTTATTACTTTCGGTCAATGTCTTTGCGGCAAATATTATTTTAAAAAATCCACATTTGCCTTCCACACAAGTAAATAAAAATCACACTAAATTACCATTACATACCAGAAATAATAAAGGCTCTTATATTGTTCAAAAAGGTGATACACTTTTTAGCATTGCAAGAATACATGGAACTTCTCATGCAAAAATTATAGAAGAAAGTCAGTTAGATGGCGGGGTGATTAAGGTTGGTCAAGAGTTAAAAATACCGACAAATGTGGTAGAAAGCAACACTAAGGTGGAGGTAAAAAAAGACATAAAATCGAATGATAAGGTAAATATACAAAATATCAAGGGCTGGCATATCGTTTCAAGTGGGGAAACATTATTTGGGGTTGCAAGGCAGTATGGTGTTGGGCCCATTGATCTTGCGACGGAAAACAATGTAGACTTAACATATATGCTTAAAATTGGAGAAAAAATAAAAATCCCACTAGACGATAACATTGTTATTGCAGAAAATGATGTGCCAAGGAAGGCTAGCAACGACATGTATGTTGGTAAGGTGCGTGAAAAAATGAGTAGTCGAAAAATTAACTGTGACTTAGCGTTCGGGTGGCCAGTATATTCTACCTCGGTTATTTATGGGTATGGAGAGACGATGAATAATGGAACAAAGCTTGATGGCGTTGTAATTGCTTCAAGTGCAAAGAAAAATATCATTGCTTCATATTCTGGGGAGGTCGCCTATGCCGGAGAAGATATACCAGAGTATGGTAAATTGATGATTATTAAACACAAAGGAAACTGGATGACAGTCTACGGGTATATAGATCGATTTACAAAAAAGGTAGGTGACAAGGTGACAAAGGGGGACTTAATTGGCATTGTTGGGCAAACAGGAGACGCCGATGGTCCGTCTCTATATTTTAGTATTAGGAAGGTCAAAAAGCCATATAACCCTGAATTATGCATATAACAAAACCAAGGTGGATGGCACTAATTGCTTATATCGTTAATTTATATTTTTTATTAAAAATTTTGATAGGGCAGCATGGTATATTAGAGATACACAAGCAAATGCAGACTCTAAAATATAACTCTGCTTTGCACACTAACATTCAAGGTAAGAATAACATTGCAGAAATTAAATCTGGATTAATCAATGATGACATTATTAGTATAAGATACTTCAGTGAATTGCTTCGTTTAAAATACAGCGTGATTCAAGGAAATGAGAAGGTTGTTATTTTAAATCAATAATAATTCATTGAGCGTCGACCATTCATTAGTTTATAAAAACTTTACAAAACGGACAAATAACCCGCATGGTAATAAGTGTACTTAAGCAATGAAAGGTGCGAAGGAATAGGCCTTTTATTACATACCTCTTTGTGAGCCTTGTGTCTTTCTGCTTTCATACATCCTAGCAACGTGATCCTTAATTGCTCCACGTTCTCTTTCAGGTATAAAAGTCCATGTATCGCAAGTCGCATTAAATTTAATTAATGAATCTGTGTTTGTGCTTTGTGATTCACTGTTAAGATGGCAAGAAACGACTCCCATCTCTATCAATCGTTGCATGTCCAGTGAATGATTTTGATCACTTTTCAGCTGTTTATCATTGTTTAATGCACTTTTAAGCTGATTTGTGTCTGTGCATTCGGCGTAAGAAATGTCGTTTCTCTCTAGTAATTCTTCTATCCCCGGCAAATGTCCTTTACCACATAATGCAACGATCAAATCAGACTTGTTTTGAAGATATTCTTCAATAATATTGTCAGCAGCGGTCTTATCTCTTTCTTGGAGTAAAATTGGCTCCGCTGTCTGAAGGTCACTCAACAATTTGGGTAATTCATAACCCAATGGAATATACTCTATGGCTCTCTTTTCTATGTATAACTGTTTTAATACTTGACTATCTGTCACTTCGTCTAATAAATTCATTTCTTTGCGTACCGCTATCATGAACAATTGCGCTACTTGAGCATCTGTCATTTTGTCTAAAGTATTATCATTGTCACCTTTCTTGCTGTTGAAAGTCTTACCCTCTTTGCGTACCAATTCCGCCATTTTGTGTAATGCGTCTGGATTGCTATTTGTATCATTAGTTTTGCTTTCAAGGTATTGAATTATCAATGACATACTTTCCAACTTTGCCTCAATAAAACCCTTCATAAACTCACTGTCAAAACACTCTGTATCTGGGTGGTCTCCTTGTTTTAAGATCATCGCAAATTCTAACGCCATCATCAAAGACGTTGATACTCGTATACCACTGTTATGCAACTTTTGTATTTTACTTTCTAATTGATCTAAACACTGTATTTGCAACCCCTTACGTTTGCACTGTGCAAGTTTACCTTGATAACCAATGGTGCCTTGTAACGCAATTTTCAATATGCTCCGCATGTCTTCTCGAACTTTAGGATCTTTAGAAATAGATGCACTATAGCCCTCCAAAAAAAAAGTGACACCCTGCAATGTGGTGTGCTTGTCAAAATGTTTGATGAGTGTATTACGCAATGCGTGATTTATGTGTTGCTCTCCAACTAAAATAACCTTGCTTCCATTTCTTCCCTTTCCTCCATTTCTTTGCATATTCATAACTTATACTAAATATTTACATCTTAAAATACACACAAATGTCAAAC
>CAJQOT010000040.1 GCA_905480015.1 uncultured Rickettsiales bacterium
TTCACCACCATCTTTTGTAATAAACGCAAGTTCTTTTGCAGATTCATACAGTGTAGTTCCTTTTTTATGAGCATTTTTGGCAATTTTAGCGGCGTTGTCGTAACCAACATATGGGTTTAATGCGGTTACCAGCATTAAAGACTGACCTAGCAATTGTTTAATGCGTTCTTCATTTGCTTGAATTCCCACAAGACATTGCGAGATAAATGAATTAATACCATCGTTAAGAAGGTTAATAGATTCAATAACATTGCGGATAATCATTGGGCGAAAAACATTGAGTTCGAAGTGTCCGTTTGAGCCGCCGACTGTAACAGCAACATTGTTCCCCATAACTTGGCAGGCTATCATTGTTAAGGCTTCACACTGCGTAGGGTTGACTTTGCCCGGCATAATAGAAGAACCCGGTTCATTTTCAGGCAAAGAAAGTTCACCCAATCCAGAACGAGGACCTGACGCAAGAAAGCGGATATCATTTGCGATTTTCATAACCGAGCATGCAAGTGTATTTAGTGAACCGTGAAAAGTTACGGTGTCATCATTGCAAGCAAGGCCGTGGAATTTATTTTTATTTCCTATAAATTGCGATGCAAAATTCAGCCCTTTTTTAAATATTTTAGACTCCTGCATTTCAACTTTTTTTGAAGTATTACAAGCCACTATTGGTGTTTTTTGTAACTTTGTGTAAATTTCGTCAAAATTTGTAATTTCTGTAATATTTTTTGCAAAGTTTATAGAAAAATCTTTATGAGAATTTATCCCTGTTCCAACTGCCGTTCCACCCTGTGCAAGGTATGTTAAGGCTTCCATTGAGTTTGCAATTCCAAAAAGGCAGTGCTTAATTTGAACTTTATAACTACCAAATTCTTGACCAAGCGTTACGGGCGTTGCATCCTGTGTGTGTGTTCTGCCAATTTTAATGATGTTTTGAAATTCTTCAGATTTATTTCCAAGTTCATTAGAAAACCGTGCGAGTGTAGGAATTAACTTACGATATGTTAAAAGTACAGTTGCAACATTCATTGCCGTGGGGAAGGTATCGTTTGAAGATTGCCCTAAATTACAGTGATCGTTTGGGTGAACGGGAGATTTCCCACCTTTTTTGCCTGTGGCTTTCTCATTAGCAACGGAAGCAATGACTTCGTTTGTATTCATGTTTGTTTGCGTTCCAGAACCTGTTTGCCATACAACAAGAGGAAAATGCTCTTTGTAAAAATTGTCAAAATCTGCGAGAATGCTATCAACAGCATTAATAATCATATCTGCAATTGCAGGAGAGAATTTCTTAAATTCCGCTGCTGATGGATTGTTTATCATTAATTCTTTGTTGGTAATTGCCGCTGCTTTTTTTATGTAAAGCATTGCTTCAATTACTTCCTTTGGCATTTTATGACCTTCGTTTGCGTTGCAAATTGGAAAGTTCACAATAGAGCGAGCGGTCTGTGCACCGTAGTGTTTATTGCTAGGAACATTTATTTCACCCATAGAATCTACTTCAACGCGATTGGACATTATTTTGCTGACAAAAAATTACTTTTAACAAATAAAGTAATGAAGTCGGAAAATCAAGATTTTTATATGGCATTGACAGATAATTATATACTTACTTCCCATTATTACTTTGTTTTATTGCAAGAATTGATGTAGCAAACCAACCACCAAAGGAAATAAATACATCTTTAATTATTTTTATTACTGGGGACATTTGATGTAAATAATTCTCACAACCAAAGATTGTAAAAATTAGATATAACACGAGATATATAACAATTGAGAATGTTAGAAATTTAATTAAAAAGAATAATAAATGTAACGCAGGCGTAAATGTTTTGTTCTTTAAAAACTCTATATCAAGAAAGAGCTTTAATATATCTCTTCGCCTGCGGAATTTTTTATATTCCACATCTTCTGATGATGAGGTGTCTTTGCCATCATTAAAATTCTCAGAGTTAAACTCGGACATTATTACACTAATGGATTGTTAATACACATTATAATATTTGTTGCCACTTTAATTGCTCTACTTTCTTCTGGGTCATCAAAAGTGTCATTAGTGCTTTCGCAAAATATTTTTTTATCATTCACCATTGCATCGTAATCATATATCCAATGAGCGACCTCGTGTGCAATTGTTGTTTGTATCCTTGCATTGGTCATTGGTTCGTCAATTTTTTTATTATTATTTACAAACATTTGAAATTTATTATTTCTGTAACGAATAAATCCTAGTACATCATCAGGCATAGTTTGTGATGTAGCAACATTAATATTTAATTTATTTGCAATTTATACAATATCATATTTTTCCTCTTTGTACAATGTCATAAATGAAGCCTTACGCCCATCAAGTGTGTTGAAAATATTATCAGACATACAGAGTTAGTAAGTTAATTTCATAAAAGTAAATCCACTTTTATATGGATTCTTTAATGTCTTGCTGTCATTTGATTTGTCAAGCAATAATTTTATTTTGAAGCAACACTTACTTCCCATAAATCTTAATAAAATACAAGATATTACTTGACTTTTAGATATGTTATATGTTATCATTATATATAGTTATAGTAACAAAATGAAAACCTTTAAAAACTTGATGGACTTAACAGATTTTTTCAACACTGAAAAGAAATGTTATGAATTTTTGAAAGCTAATTTATACAAAAATGGTATTTCTTGCAGTAAATGTGGTTCTACAAAAATATTTGAATTTAAAACAAATTATAAAAGATGTCGTTGCCTTGATTGTAAATATGATTTTTCACTTCGCAAAGGTACTATATTTGAGGAAAGCAGACTTCCACTTCGTAAATGGTTTGTATCAATGTACTTAGTAACATCAAACTCAAAAGGTTTATCTTCTTTGCAATTATCAAAACAAGTAGGAATAACACAAAAGACGGCGTGGTTTGTTTTGCAAAGACTTAGACATATTGCAGATAGTGGGTTTGGTGGTATGTTTCAAGGCACTTGTGAGGCAGATACAACGCACATTGGTGGTAAGTATGCAAATATGCACAAAACTAAAAGAGAATTACAACCTACAAAAGCAGTTGTGCTTAGTATGGTTAATAGAAATACAAAAAAAGTTAAGTCATTCCACATTGAAAATGAAAGTTATATTACACAAGGTGAGAAAATACTTGAAAATATAGATTTTGGAAGTGAACTCATAACAGATGAAAGTAAATCTTATGTTATGCTAAAACATTATTTCAAACATAATGTAGTAAACCACTCAAAGGGTGAATATTCAAGGGAAGACTTATCAAGAAAAGCTTTTAAAATAACAACAAACACAGTAGAAGGGGTTTTTGCACAGATGAAAAGAGGTATAAACGGTATATACCACTGGTGCAGTAAGAAACACTTGCAGAAGTATTTGAATGAATTTAATTTTAGATACAATTCAAGAGAGCTTGCAGATAATGTAAAATTTGTTTCATTTCTTGAGAGTGTGCAAGGGAGGTTGACATACAGGGAGCTTATTGGTAAGGCGGTATGAATGAAAGAATAACTGAAAATATTGTCAGAGAGCATTTTAAAAATGATCCACTTTTCAAAAACATAAAAAAAATAGAGGAGCAAAAAAGTGCTAACATTGCCATTAAAAGATTACTAGCTAATGCTTCAAAAAAAGGAACAAACAAAATAGGATTCCCAGAATTCATTATTACATTTGATGATTTGCCAGATCTAGTTATTGTTGCCGAATGTAAAGCTAATAATACATTTCATGAAACAGCAAGCAAAGATAAGCCAATTGAATATGCAGTTGATGGTGCCTTACATTATGCTAAATTTTTACAAAAAGAGTTTAATGTAATTACAATTGGTATTAGCGGACAAAGTCAGCAGGAATTAAAGGTATCAAATTTCTTTTTTAAAAAAAATCAAAATAATTACGAAGAACAAAAGGCAAAAGAGCTTCTGTCGGTTTATGATTATATAAAGATATCAAAAGATGAAGAAAATGCAATAGCAATAGAAAATTTAAACATAACAAGAACCGCTATTGAATTAAATGATTTATTCCAATCTTATGCAATTCCAGAGTATGAACGATGCACACTTGTGAGTGCTATATTGTTAGCATTGCAAAATGATGGATTTAAAAAATCTTATAATGAATATTCGCAATTAAAAAGAAAAAATAAAAACGAAGAAGAAGAGATTCTGCCAAATCCAAAAAATTTAGCAGAAAAAATTATAGATGCAGTTAACACTGTGCTAGAAAGTAATAACATTGAAGCAAAAAGAAGAGATAAAATTTTACACGAATATCGTAAAATACTTGGCTATTCATTATCTATAAATGAAAAAATAAAGGCAAATAAGAACAAAGAGGAAGAAAATAATTATGTAATAAGAGATATTATTCACAATCGTCTTGAAAAAGAAATATATCCACTTTTAAAACACGGAGAAAAAGGTTATGATATACTTGGAAGATTTTATAAAGAATTTATTAGATATGCCCCATCCGATCAAAAAACTGGATTAGTTTTGACTCCACAGCATATTACGGAATTGTTTTGCGATATAGCAAAGTTGGACACAGCAAGCATTGTTTTTGACCCATGTTGTGGAACTGGTGGCTTTTTGGTTTCTGCAATGAAGCATATGCTACAAAAAGCAAATACAACAGAACAAAAAAGAAATATTAAACAAAATCAGCTAATCGGAATGGAGCTGAGGTCTGATATGTTCTGTTTTGCTTGTACAAATATGATTATGGCAGGCGATGGAAAATCAAATATATATCAAGGTAATTGTTTTGTTGAAGAAGATAAAAAAATAATAAGAACATTACAGCCTAATGTTGCCTTTTTAAATCCACCTTATGATATTAATGAAGATGGGCAATTAGAATTTATTGAAAATGCGTGCGACATTATACAATCAAACGGGATTTGCATTGCAATAGCACAAACAAGCTGCGCAACATCAAGTGATAAAAAGGCTTTAGTTGTTAGGGAGAGATTATTTAAAAAGCATACACTAAAAGCCGTTTTTTCAATGCCAGATGAGTTGTTTAGCCCCGTGAATGCAACAACATGTATTATTGTATTTGAAACTGGAAAGCCACATGATATCAATCAAAAAACATTCTTTGGATATTGGAAAGATGATGGATTTATAAAGAAAAAAAATAAAGGTAGAATAGATTTTAATAAAAAATGGAATGCAATAAAAGAAAAATGGCTAAAAGCATATAAAGACAATGATGAAATTGAGGGATTAAGTGTTAAAAAAGCTGTAAATTATAATGATGAATGGTGCGCAGAAGCTTACATGCAAACAGATTATTCAAAATTAACAGAAGAGGATTTTATAAAAACTGTTCGTAATTTTGCTGGTTTTAAGTTTTTGAATGATTTATGATTATTAGTGATATATTTGAAATTGATTATGGGCAGGGGGAGTATAGCAATAAAACTCTTTTTACCGAATCGCAAAAAGGTATTCCAATAATATCTTCAAAGGGCGATAACAATGGAATATATGGATTTTATAATATTGATTCATATTACAAGAATATTATATCCGTTGCACGAGTTGGAACAATTTGTTCTGCATTTTATCACGATTATGATTGTTGTATTGACGATAACTGTCTTGTTTTGAAACCAAAAAAAGATTTCACAAAACAAGAAATGTTATATTTTGCAATGCTTATACAGCAAGAAAAATATAAATATTTATATGGAAGGCAGGTAACACCAAAAAGACTGGGTTATACAAAGATTCCCGATAAAATACCAGAATATGTTCATAAAACAAAAATTCAACAACCTTCAAAGGATAGTTTAATTAAAACTAAAATTGAATTAAAGATAAATGAATGGAGACAATTTATATTAAAAGATATGTTTTTTTTTGAGAATTGTAAATGTAATAATGCAGAATCATTATTGGAAGATGGCAACGACATATACTATATAGGCGCAAAGAAAAACAATAATGGAATTATGCGTCAAGTGTCTAAGAATAAAACTTTAATTACAACAGGTAATTGTATTGTTTTTATTTGTGATGGTAAGGGTTCTGTTGGCTATTCAACATATCAACCAAACGATTTTATAGGCTCAACAACACTTTCAATTGGAAGAAGTAACGCATTAACAAAATATTCTGCAATGTTTTTAATTACAATTTTAGATATGGAGAAGTATAAATATGATTTTGGTAGGAAGTGGAATGGTAATAGATTACACAACACACAAATCAAACTCCCACAAACTCCTCAAGGCGAGCCAGACTTTGAATTTATGGAAAATTATATCAAATCACTCCCTTATAGTAGTTCTTTATGAAAAAACAAACAAAAACCAAACAACCACCAAAAAAGAAACACTTAATGCCTATTTTAAAAGACAAAGAGGTTATGAAAAACATTGTAGCAGAACCAAAAGCTTTTGAGAGTCTTTTTGCTAAATGTTTACAAATCAAAAAGAGTTAAAAGATAGTTTAGTTATGGGAAGTAAGTATATAATTACCCATTGACAAAATAAATATATTAATACATAGTAATATGGTTGGCTCTAATGAACTTGCTGTTTATGGATCGTATTTGTTTAATGCGATGCAAGGGTATCTTTCAACTTATCAAAATGGTTTCATTAACGAAGTAGCCTGATACTTTATAAAAAAGCTGAAAGGTTAAACAACGGTATAATTTCCAAAATTGCCTTCGGATAAAGACCAAAAAACACAGAAAGTGCACATAGCGACCCAAGCGTAATACATTCTAATATAGTAATATCTTGTATGTTGTTTATCTCTATATTAGTAACTTCCCCAAACATAGTTTTTTTATACATCATCAACATATAACATGAGCCAAGAACCATACCTGTTGCCGTCAAAATACCATATACCGTTGAAACCTTAAATACTGCAAGAATTGACATAAACTCACCAACGAAGCCCGATGTCGCAGGTAAACCAACAGATGACATAGTTAAGACCATAAAAATGAAAGCAAACTTTGGCATTTTTTGCACAATTCCACCAAAATTAGCAAAATCACGAGTATGTAACCTTTCGTATAAAACACCAATTGCAAGGAACAACGCCCCCGAAACAATACCGTGGCTAATCATCTGAAATATACCCGCAGAAATACCATTTTGCGTAAATGTAAAAATAGCAATAGTCACATACCCCATATGCGCAATTGAAGAGTATGCTATCATTTTTTTGATGTCCTTTTGCATTAATGCTACAACGGATGCATAAATAATTGCAACGATGCTTAATATCATGACAAAATCTTGAAAATAAATAGATGATCTTGGGAAGATTGGCAGAAGGATTGTTATCATTGCATACCCACCAAGTTTAATAAGAATACCGGCTAAAATTACAGACCCAGAAGTCGGTGCTTCAACATGGGCATTTGGTAGCCAAGTATGAAATGGCACCATTGGAATTTTAATAGCAAACGCAAGGAAGCAAAGCATCCAGAGAGTTTTTTCAATATTAAAATCCATTGCATTGTTTGAAATCATGTATACAAGTTGCATAATACTTGTTGTATCATATTTGACCACAAGGTATACAATTGCCATCAAAAATAATACTGAACCAGAAAATGTATAAAGAAATAACTTAAATGTTGAATACATTCTATTTTTTCCACCCCATATGCCTATAATAAAAAACATTGGAACCAGTGTTAATTCAAAGAAAATATAGAACATGAGGATGTCTCGCGAGATAAATACCCCAAACACTGTAAACTGAAGAAAGAAAAAATGAATTAAATATTCTTTCACACGCTCCTGAATTGCATATCGTGATGACGCAATACATAATAGTATCAATAGAGATGTCAAACACAAAAACAATACAGATATTCCATTAATTTCAATATTGTATTCAAAAAGACCAATAGGAACTTTATAGTAGAATGTTTTTGCATACAATGCAAATTGCCTTGCAACGTAGAATGTTAAAGCACAAATACCCATTGCAAGCGTAATGCCAACGGATTTTGTCACGCTGTTGCTCTTTTTATTATTATTACAAAATAATATAATGTATATTATTGCAATAATGGGTGAAAGTAAAAGCAAGTTTAATGGATTCATATTTTATTCATTAGTTATGTTAATGTAAACCACAATATCATCGATATATTCAATTTGAGAAAGAGACGCCACAGCCGCTTCTTTTTCTTGTATATCGTCGGCATTACCAATTACATATGCCTTACTATTATACACAACGACCTTGTAATTTTGGGATTTCACCAAAGGTGTAACAAGCAATTTCTTGCGAATTCTTAATTTTGTGATGAAATCTGGCAACTTCTTTCGCCCCAAGGCAGAGATAGAAATTTCATCAACATAATAACGATGAAACTCTAGATCAATCACTGCAATAATACGGCTTTTTACCTTAGAGCTACTCACAAGACCAATTACATATATTGTGTCATCATTTTGAATAATTTTTATAGAACCTGATGGTTGATTGTTTTCGCGTTGAACCTTGGCAATTTTTTTGCGTGCATTATGAACCATGCTAGATGGAAACAGTGTATAATCTTTCTTTGAAAATAGCAATGTACCAACACCAATGCCACCAATAACCGATTCTATACATGACGAAAGACAAAGTAAAAATACCAAAAGCACTATCTTCATGTGTAATAAAATTATTAGTACACAATCTTGTTGTTTTGTATAAAATAAAAAAGCAAGTTGTTTTCTTTTGCATAGCGATTATATACATAATTCACGATTGTGTATCTTTTTTGACAGAAGGCTTTTTGAAATGGAAGCAAGAAACAATTTTTTTTCAATACCCTATGAGTAGTGAAGTAAAAGACCTAAAAACAGCTTCAAAACAGCCTAAAAAAACTCAAAAATAGAGGAGAAAATTGGAAAATCAAGGGGTGAATTTGCTGCTAAAGTCAAAAAATGAAGAAATAGTTGCAATAGATTATTCGTTCTTCAAAAAGAAAGACACATCATTTTTGTATAGTGTTGTAAAAACATTATCCAATTTCATTATACTTTAGTGTAATGTACGGCTTTTCTTGAAGAGCATCTTTTGTGATAATAACTTTATACTTGCAGTCAAGCTTCTTCAAGTTATACACTTCTATGCGGGAAACTAGAATATCTGTGCAATTGTCACCATTAAGGTGTTTAAGTTTAGCATTTTCCTTGATGTAAGTAATTTTGTCCGTTCTACAAATACCATCTTCATTGCAAAATTTTTCACCATTGATGAAGTCTCTATCAAGCCCTAACTTACTTCGCCAAATAGACTGTGGAAATCCATCTTCTTTTCCAAGAATATAGTATTTGCCATTTTTACGAAATGCAAAAGATTTAGAATTGGCGATGATATCTGGTGTTTGAGAAAATATAAACATTACAAGACCTACAATCACACATAAAAAGCCAATTACTTTGAGCAATGACTTTACCACAAGTACCGCAAGTATTCCACCAAGAATTAACACCACCGCAAAAAATGGCATATCTTTTAATGATATAAAAGCTGTGTTAAAGCTTGCAAAAAAAGATGATACATCAAGCATTTTCGTAAGAGACTCGACCATTATTGTGCTAAAAAAACTAGTAACTAAATTAGTGTGTATGGGAATAATAGTCAAGAGAAAATAACATATACCTGACGGCATAATGATTAATGTTAAAAATGGAATAGCAAACATATTCATAAATGGACTAATGAGAGAGATTCCCCCAAAATGATAAATTACGACAGGTGCTGTAATGAGTGTAATTACGATAGAAGACTTTGCAATGGTGTAAAAATACCGTACAAATATATTTTTAATTTTATAAGAATTATCAATGACAAGGCTAAAAGAAAGCACCGCAAGAAACGAAAGTTGAAACGAAGCAAAAAATAGCTCGTGTGGAAAGAGCGTTAACAATAAGAAACCCGCAAAAAGTACAGAGGAGAACAATTTTGGCTTTGCATTAAGTGTATAAATAATAGTAGCAAAGGAAATCATCACAAAACTTCTTAATCCAGAAATTGGCATTCCTGCAATAAGCAAATAACAAAATGTACATACTAAAGACGGAACAAGAGAAACCTTCCTTAAATTACATTTTAATCTTAAATACTTTGAGGTTGCAAATATGCGAAAGAATATTTGATGAAAAATTAACATTACAATAGATATATGCATACCAGAAATTGCCACAATATGTGAAATTCCTACCCTACGGAAATTGTTATGTGTTTCTTTAGAGATACGAGATTTTTCACCAAAAAATATTGCCTCGATTACCGCTCTTGTTTGATTTGAAATATTTTTATCTTCGAGTGTTCTCAAAAAGAAGGATCTAATTTTCTCTGGCAATGTTATAAATATACTTATTGACGTATCTGATGTTTTGCTATTGAGTGATAATATTTTATTAATGAAGGCAAAACCTGAAAACCCTTTAAAGCGATATTTGTTTGCAACATCATATCCCGTAGGGTAGACTTTTTCCGGCAATGCAACAATAGTCATTGTTGCTTTCACCGTACTACCTGATTGAATTTGAAGCAATTTACAATTACGGCAATATGCCATAATTTTTCCTTCAATTTGTAAATTTCGTTTTTGAACGGATAAATTTGAAAGGGTATATTTTATCGAATTACCACCCCTGTGTGATACAGCGTCAACATGTGCGACAACTTGAACGTACTTATATTCTTTATCAATTAACTTTTGTGCATGGCGAGCAAAATCCCCCTTCATAGCAACAAAGCCAAGTAACATTAAAAAAGCACTAGCTTTATGCCTTAACAATAAAAGTGCAACAATGCCCCCAACTGCGAACCACTGTAAATGATAATAACAGAGTGTAATTCCTAAAGCAAATACAAGAAAATTGCATATAAGGTTATAATTCTCTTGTAATGTTAATTTATGGAGCTCTTCTTTTATAAGTTTAAAACTTTTGCTTAAAATATGCTGTTTTTTGGTGTCATTGGTTTCCCTGTTAAACATTCAAAGTCTCCTTTAATTCATAATGCATGGTTAAAAGCAAATAACATTGAAGGTGTGTATCAGTTAATAGAGGTGGAAAATCAAGAAGATTTACAAGAAATTTTTAATACTCTTCCTAAAATGGGGTATCGTGGAATAAATGTCACCGTTCCATACAAAAACATTATGCTTGAAATCGCAAAAAATGCAGGATTTGAAATTCACCCAGATGCCCAAACTTTGCAGGCCGTCAACACAATTAACTTTCAAAAAAAACAAGCACTAAATACTGACCCATACGGCTTTTCTAAAATTTTTACACCAAAAGAAGACGATCAAATTCTTGTCGTAGGAGCAGGAGGGGCAGCACCTTCCGTTGTAATGGCTTGCCAAGGTGCAAATATTACCATTGCCAATAGAACTCACCACAAGGCTGAAAAAATTGCTGAAGAATTTATGTGTGATATTTACAATGGAGATTTATCCAAACTAGACCTTGCAAACTTTGATGCAATCATTAATGCAACATCACTTGGTTTAAATGGTGAAGAACTTCCTTTAAATTACAAAACACTTCAAAAGCAAACAAAATGTATAGACATAATCTATAATCCAAAGGTTACTCCATTCCTTGATATTTCCCATAAAAAAGGATGTAAAATTGAAAATGGTGCAATGATGCTTGTCCATCAAGGAGCAAAGTCATTTCATAATTGGAACGGAATACTGCCTGACACTCAATCAGTAAACAAATCTTTCCTGTCTAGATAGACTCTGCCAATCACTTTGATTATAAAAATAAATACATGTATTAAATATTGTTAAAATTTATAAGAAATAATCAACAAATACTTGACATCACACTCCATATATTTATATCTCTAAAATTATATTTTGTATGTGAATGGCGGAAGTTGCAGTTATTGGTTCGGGTTTAAATGGCCTTGCAATGGCTTATGGCTTGGCGTCTTGTGGTATTTCTGTCAAAGTTTTTGAAGAAAAGACTTTTGGTGGAAAGTTTCAAGAAGACACAAGGACATCCTTTATTTCGCACAATTCTTTAAATTTTCTTACTGATTTCATCACGGAAGTTATTAGCAAATCGGGTATTATTCAAGAAATATATTCTTTTAAAAACGAAGGTAATTCAATAGTAGAGCTTGCAAGTGATAACATGGGCTACGTGGTAGACAATGCCCACCTAAAAAAAATGATGATTACATATTTGACAAAGCATCCATTGGTAGAAATTGCAGAAAACACAACGGTAGAAAAAATATTCAACCATAACGATGGTATCAAAATTAATGATGAAAACTTCCAAATAGCTATTTGTGGAAGTGGTGCAAACTCTTCAATTCATAAAAAACTTGGTATAGAGCAGGAAATATTGCAGTATAGTCAAACTGCCTTTGTGTTTGACATTAAACACGAGATGCCTCATAAAAATATTGCCGTTGAAGCATTTGATGAGACTGGTATAATAGCAACTTTGCCAAAAAAACAAGAAAATCTCTCTTCTGTGATTTTAAGTTTGAAAGACAAATATGCAAGCAAATTACAAGATAAATCGGCATTAGAATTTTTACAGGCAAAAACGCAAAGGTTTCGCAACCTTGGGGCAATCATAGAAATCACCTCCAACATTTGTCGACACCCATTATCAATGAAATATATGAAAAAACAACAATACAAAAATATTTTCTTCATTGGTGACGCATTTCATTCAATTCATCCCGTTCTTGGGCAAGGGTTTAATATGTCCGTGAAGGATATCATACATATTTGTGCAAAGCTTTCAGAGGCTAAAAAACTTGGCATTCCTTACCATCAATCTTTACCGCATCTTGCAAAAAAGAATATTGCAAATCACATTAAAATGGGCTTGGCAACACATATATTTGGGAAAGCGTTTATTTCAAAAAAACCAATTGTTCGCCATTTCACTTCCGCTTCAATTGCTGTAGGAAGTGTTATTCCAGCAAAACTTAAAACACTTATTTTGAAAAAGTTGCTATGAGTATTTTTAATAGAGACATAAAAACTCTTTCTATTGCTGAATTAAAAATACTTAATACTGAAATGCGTAGTTTTATTATTGAGGAAGTCTCTAAAATTGGAGGTCACCTTGGTGCAAGTTTAGGTGTTGTAGAATTAACAACGGCACTTCATTATGTTTTTGACTCCCCAAGTGATACAATAATTTGGGATATTGGACACCAAACATATGCACATAAAATTTTGACAGGTAGAAAGGAGAAATTCCATACAATTCGTTCGTATAACGGTCTTTCAGGGTTTACAAATCCAGAGGAATCCTCGCACGACCACTTTTTTGCTGGGCATAGCTCTACTTCAATTTCACTTGGCGTTGGTGTTTCTTCAGCAAAGATACTACAACATAACGATACCTATACTCTTGCAGTTATTGGTGATGGAGCAATTTCCGCTGGAATGGCATTTGAAGCAATGAATAATGTCACAACTGCTGGAAAAAAGTTTATTACTATACTAAACGACAATGACATGTCGATATCACCACCAGAAGGTGCAATAAGTAAGTATTTGCCAAAGCTTTTTATGAGCCATGGATACCAAGAAATAAAATCAATTAGTAAAAAGTTTCTCTCAAAATTCCCAAATAAATTTTTTGAATTCTGTTCACATACGCATAAGTCAATTAAAGGGATTGTTAGTGGTGGAAATTTTTTTGAAGAACTTGGGTATGACTACATTGGCCCTATTAATGGACACGACACTGAAGCATTGGTAAGAATTCTTGAAATAGTGAAAGAAAATGCCACAAAACCTGTGCTTGTACATATTATTACAAAAAAAGGCAATGGCTATAAACCCGCAGAAAACGCAAAAGATAAATTTCATGGTGTAAAACCTTTTGATATTTCGACCGGTAGCCAGACAAAGTCTTTATCTGTTTCGTTTAGCCAATTTATTGCTCAAGAAATTACACGCCTTGCAAAAGATGATAATACAATAACTGCAGTTACCCCAGCAATGAAGCAAGGTTCTGCATTAGATTGCTTCGCAAACATGTATCCAAGTAGATTTTTCGATGTTGGGATAGCAGAGCAACACGCAGTGACATTTTCCGCTGGCCAAGCAAAGCAAGGGTTAAAAACATTTTGCTTTTTGTATTCAACATTTATGCAAAGAGCGTACGATCAAATTATTCACGATGTCGCACTGCAAAATCTCCCTGTATGTTTTATTATTGACAGATCCGGCTTAACAGGTGAAGACGGACCGACACATCATGGTATTTTTGATGTAGCATTTCTGAGAATTATTCCCAATGTAGAAATTTGTAATGTTTGCGATGAAAGTTCGGCAATAGTTGCACTAAAGTATGCACAGACGTGTAAATCTCCTATATTTATTCGCATAGCAAAAGGTGATATTACAAATATAAATATCACTTATGTTCCACGCAAATTGTCTATTATTCAAAACGGTAACGCTGGGCTTTTAATTACCACAGGAAGATTTATACACAAAGTTATTGAATCTGATACATATAAAAATTGGATGATTATCGACCCATTTTTTATTAAACCTTTAGATGAGAACATTTTTGAGTATATTCAACAATATGATAAGATAAATATTTTAGATGAAAATTCTATTGGTGGTCTTTCTTCCATAATTTTAGAAGGTTGCCATAGTAGGAATATTTCAACTACAAAAATCAAAATTCAGACAATTCCAGATAAATTCATTCCACATGGTAGCAATAAAGACCTTTTTACGAAGGAGTGTGGTTTTTCGCTTTAGACTATATCGACTTTTCATTCCATACCTTGAATATAAAGTATTGTAGTATTCATTATAATGAAGGGCATTTTACTTGGGGTATATTCAGCAAGTCAACCGATTAATGCTGAAGAGCAACGCAAGCCTGAAGAACAAAGCAAATATGCTTATAATAATGTGGGTAATCATAATGTTCAAATGTAATATAATAATTACCTAATTG
>CAJQOT010000041.1 GCA_905480015.1 uncultured Rickettsiales bacterium
ATTAAAGAAAGTGATTGGAAGGCAATTATGAACCCTGCAAAAATGGTATAAAACAATTCAGGTCTTGTATTTGCGACGTTTAAGTTGCGTTACATACCCTTAATCTACTGCCTCAATGTCTCGAAACATCTGCTCCATTTCATTTAAATAACAATACATTGTATGAATGTTAATTCGCAAGCAACCATGTGTTGATAAACACAGCGGCATCCCATCGGGAAAGTTAACAACATTGGAGTATGATAACACATCGTTTATATCCATAAACATTAATAAAATTATTAGTCAGTCACTTATATTCATAACCACATATATATACTATATCATAAAAAATGATGAATGTCAATATAGTTATAGCAAGTAACAAATATTCGCAACGAATCACAATTTTAAGACTTTTGACTATACTCTGTTGACGGTCATTTTGTAAGAAAGTAAATCAACAATAAGTGTATAAAGGTAAGAAAATGACCAATTATATATTAACGATTTGATTGCCCACAATGTGAATCTTGAATGTATTTTTATGAATTTTAGACCTACTTATTAAATGCTGTAGTAGAATATTCAAAATGAAAAGCTTCATTTGGATAAATATAGTTACGAATACCATAACATGCCATTGCGGCTTCGCTAAATCCGCATAAAATTAATTTTAGCTTTCCTTTGTATGTAGCAATATCACCGATTGCAAAAATTCCGTCAATATTGGTTGCCATTGTCGATGAATCTACATTGATGTATTTTTCTACCATTTCAAAACCCCAATCTTTAATTGTGCCAATGTCCATTGATAGACCAAAAAAAGGCAAAAGATAATCTATTTCATGCGTCATAACGCTTTCATCGTTAATATTTTCAAGCTCAATTGCTTGTAAGGTATTGCCATTTCCTATGAGAGATTTCATTTTATATGGCGTGTGCAATGTAATTTTACCGCTGTCAATAAGGGAGTGTAGTGTTGTAAGTGAGTTTTCATGTGCACGAAATTTGCTTCTTCTATGAACAATAGAGACTTCTGCATTTTCTGCAAGTAAAATTGCCCAGTCTACTGCGGAGTCTCCACCTCCTGCAATCATAATTTTTTTTCCTTCGAATTGCTTTTTATTGTTTATCATGTAAAAAACAGATCTGTCTTCATATTTCTCAATGCCTTCAAGAGGAGGACGGTTTGGGCCAAAAGACCCACCACCTATTGCAATTATTATTGACTTTGCATTAATTTGTAATTTTTTACCATCCTTGATGGCGTTCAGTGTGAATGTTTTATCTGCATTTTTATTATAGCTTTCAACAAATGTTCCAAGCTCCATTTTGTGGTTGAATTTCTCAATTTGTTTCAGTAAATTTTGTGTAAGATCTTCCGCTTTAATTGATGGAATGGCTGGAATGTCGTAAATTGGTTTTTCTGGATACAACGCAGAGCACTGCCCTCCTGCGTATTTTAGTGTATCAATAATAACAGCATTCATGCCAAGCATACCTGCTTGAAAGCCTGCAAATAAACCTGTGGGTCCTGCTCCTATAATTGCAATATCGTACATTTTATTTAATACCAAGCCTTTCTGCCTCTTCAGGGCTTTGTTGTTTAAGAAGATCGTAAAATGCATACCGTGTAATGGTATTAAAGTCACTTAATTCTACATTCAATTCTGGATATTTTGCAAAGGTACGCATGTATTGACTCCAAATATTGTGATTATGCGATTCTTGAATTGCGATAAATGTTAAGCTTTTTGCTAATTTCTGCTCTTCCAGAGAGAACTCTTGAAATGATTTTCCAAGCTTTACTAATGCTTTTATAGAGTCATCTTTTATGGCAACTATTTTGTTTTTTGTTTTTTGTATATCTGCATCTTGCTCTACAACATTTACAACTTTTTGTAGGTTTTCTACATATATTTCAAAAACTTCCATTGCGAAATCTTTTGGATCTTTGGTCTCATTGCTATTGATTATGGTGTAGTATAGTACAAAAGCCAATATAGAAATGCTTATAGATATTCCGATATAAATAAAACTTTTTTTATGACGAAGAATGTGCATATTCAAAGATGAAGTTATTTTAACTAATTAAAAGGACAATTAATTTTTTATGTCAAGATTTTCTTGATTTTTTATAAATATTTCTCCATTGCATATACAATGTTTTTTCTTTATGTGAGGTTATTATTATGTCTGTTTTTTGCCTCGTCATCTTTTGCATTTGAACTTATACGCGACGCAGAAATTGAGGAATATCTCTACGACATTTCAAAGCCAATTTTTCGTTCCGCTGGGTTTGAAAAAAATTCTATACAATTTTATTTAGTTAAAGATAACTCCATAAACGCATTTGTTTATGGTGGTTCAAATATTTTTGTTCACACTGGTTTAATTGAAAGCTCTGACACGCCAAACATGTTGCAGGGTGTCATTGCACATGAATTGGGGCATATTACTGGTGCACATATTGTAAAAATGCAGTCGCAAATGTCCAAAGCATTAACAACATATGCTTTTGCGACTCTACTGAGCATTGGTGCATTAGTGGCAAACTCCCCTGAAAGTTCTAATGTTGCAATTGCAAGTATTACGCTTGGGCAACATATAGCAGAGCGAAATCTTCTTGCATTTTCAAGAAGTCAAGAGGCAGAAGCTGACCGTTATGCAATGATATTTTTAAGGAAATCTAAAATTTCGAGCAATGGAATGCTGGAACTTTTCGAAAAACTTAAACATATACAAAAAAGATTTGTTAAAAATATTGATAAATACTCCGTCACCCACCCACTAGGTAAACAAAGAATAAGATATTTTAAGGAAAACCCTTCTAATGATGGGGGAAATTTTAATAACAATTTTTTACAAAGACACAGGTTCGTTCAGGCGAAAATTCTTGCATACTCTAAAAATGACACACTATACACCAATGCCAATAAAATATTAGAAAATAAAAAATACCGTGCATATTACCTTGTATATAAAAACATTTTAGAAAATCAATACAGTGAAGCATTGAAAAATATAGAATTTCTACTTTCAAGTAATCCAAATAACCCTTACTTTCATGAAGTTGCGTCCGCAGTGTATTTAAATCTTCAAAATGTCACACAAGCAAGGAAACACTTGCAAAGTGCGGTTAATCTTGCAGAAAATAATCTTTTTCTTCGCCATGAATTGTCTTCATTTTTAATGAAAAACTTTAATGATGCAAAAACTTTGCACAAAGCTATATTTATTCTTGAAGATTTAAAAAATACCAAAGAAGCAAATAATGTGTTATATAAAAATTTACAATTTGCATATAGAAAACTTAATATGGAGGAGCACTATCTTATTTCAGCAATCGAAGAAATTGTACTATTTGACGAAAACTTAAACGATGGCAATGTGAAGGTGAAATTGCACAGGCTCATTTCTAACCTAGAAAAACAATTAAAAATTCACAACAATGATATTATCATGGAACGATTAAAAAGGGTAAAAAAGATTTATGAAGACACTTAATTGGATTGTTACCGCTTTTGCAAAAATTTTTTACTATTTTATCATACTTTTTACATCATTATTTTTGATGTTACTGGTAAGTATTTTTGTATTTATTGTATTTGTGCAAGCAAACCCAATGGGTGCAGAAGTGACAATTACGAATGGTCTACATAAAGTGTTGCCTATCTTTAAAATTAATGCTAAAGACATCAGAACTCATGTTAAACAAAGAGATATATCCATTGACATTCAATCCTTTGAAAGGAGCATTAAAAATGGTAAATTAATAGGAAATGGAGTTAAAATTGTATTTTCTCTAGATGACATACTTAATGGAAGAATTTATAAAATAACAATCAAGGATTTTAAAGTAAATGTATTTACAAATTCTGTGGATACAAAAGATACTTTTCGACCAACAATGACAAGGCTATACTCCTTAATACCTCCATTCAAAATGAAAATTGACAACTTTGCTTTAAGTATTGATGACAATGTCATTTATCTAAAAAATTCTTTGTTACTGTTGAACCAAAATGAATATATTTTACTAATTAGCACATCATCAAAAAATGAATCATATAAAATAAATGTTATGTTAAGTCCAAAAACACTTAATGTAGCATTTAATAATGTACCGGAGAAAGTATTTCATACTTACACAGGCAATAAGTTTAAGTTTATACATTTTAGACGCATTAGTGGTAAAATAATAATGAACACTCATAATTTTGTAGATTTAAAATATTTTGCTACATTTGACAATCTATCAATAGAAAAAACGCAACACATTCGGCAAAATTTATTTTTTGTAGATAGCGTTTCAATTTCAGGATTTGCGAGCAAAGGTATATATGGGCTATCTTCTAATTTTAATATACTTGACAGTGGTAGTGTATCTTTAGATATAAAGCTTGGCAAAGAAACGCAAGATATTCTAATTAATGCTGAAAACTTTTCAATTCAAAGGCTCAAGGATTTAGTTCCACATAGTATTATTAATAAAACAAAGTTTGCAAAACTTACCAATTATTTAACAGGTGCATCAAGTGTTGGATTGGTAAAATCTGCAATTGTAGATTTACACCTTCCTGTAACAAAGGCAAATGATGTCTTGGTGCAGATAAATTTTCAAGATACTTCCTTTGAATACGACAAAAACTTTACCGCTGTACACCATGGGTATGGAAGTGTTAATGTTAATGCTGACCGCACAATTGTGTTATTAAACAGGGGTTTATGTGCTGGAAACCAGCTTGGTTTTTCAAAGGTTGAAATAAGAAATCATGATATTGACGTTGATTTTACGCTTAAAGGTACGCCACTTTCTGCGGGAAATATTTTATTCCCAGATAAAGATTTGTCTAAATATAAACATATAGTGACCGGAGATATTACGATGAAAGGGCAAATAAAATTAGACTTACTCTGCAATGATATCTTACAATGTTCGAGCTTTTCCGGATTGGCGACAATGCACAATATTGAATCTTTTTTAAACAAAAGTAAAAATGCTGACGGCACTTTGCAAATTAGCAAGAAGAAGAATAAAGACATTGAATCATTAATAAATTTTGTAGGATTTCAAAATAGATACACGACTCTTAAAAGAGTTAACTTGACTACAAAAATTACCAATAAAAACATTAGTTTTTCTGGAAATGCGTACGATGCAAAAGACAAAGAAATTGCAAAGGTAAATTATATAAAATTTAATTTTGCAAAAAAATTCAATATAGACAGCTTCGATATACCAAAAATTGACGTTAAAGACAGTAAGATTTCCATTGATTTTATCAAAAACTTTTGGAATCTCAACGGAGATAGCCTTAATATGGAAATGGTAAGGGATTTACTCTCACGAGTACACGGTGATAAAGAACTAGAGCAATTACATACAAAGAATTCCTTATCAAAGAAAATTAAAACTAATGTTCACATTAATAATGTTAAATTGTACAATGGAATTTCTACTCCATTACATTTGCAATCTCATATTGACAATGGTGAGATGAAGTATATGTTTTTAGATACAAATATTCTTTCGTTTCATTACTTTTTACCAAATATTAAAACAACATCACAACAGAAACAATTGGGTATGTTCCTCTCAATTCCAAGCTTTGCTAATCTTTCTACATCATTGGGGAATAACGATGGCATTCATTCTGGTAGTTTATATATAAAAGGGGCAAGAATAGATGATTCTATAATTTGGGAAGGATATGTAAATGATTTAAAGGTAAATTCACAAAAAATAAACTTCCATCCAAAAAACTTCAACATTGTCACAATTTTCAAAAACCACATTCTTTCTTTTGACAATATAAAAATACAAGATAGATACCATACGGTTTTTTTTACCGGAGAGGTGTTTACTCGAAGCTTATTGGTTGATGGTAAAATATTTTATACTCCATCGAAAATAGAATTTTTAAATGAAATCCCTCTTTTGCGTGATGCATTTAAAATTACTACGCTTGGTTCTAGTAAAAAAGGTTTGATGTCGTTTGAAATTGATGTAAATGGGTTCGTGTTCGACCCAAATATAAAATTTAACAAATATTCATCGGTAAAATCAGTGTCAAAATTTGGTGTCGGTGTATTGTTGTTTCCGTTATTGCTACTTTAATTACTACCCTAATACATAAGATATTAGTGCTGTAAATATTAATGATGGCTTATTAAAGGACGATTGAAATTCTGGGTGAAATTGAACACCAACAAAAAAATTATTTTGTGGTAATTCTATAATCTCCGGTAAATTCTCATCTGAAATTCCAGAAAACATCATGCCATTTCTTTCAAATTGTTCTTTCATGGACAAATCCACTTCATAACGATGCCTGTGCCTTTCGGTAATTCTATGGTTTTTATATATTTTATAAGCAAGGCTTTCTTTGTTTACAATATTCGTTGTATGGGAGCCAAGCCTCATTGTACCGCCAATGTCCGTTGAATTAGAGCGTTCTTCAATTTTACCATCTTGAATAAAGCTTGTCATTAAGTCTACAATTTTTGTACCGTGTATTTCGTTAGATTTGTGCCATTCAGCAGAGCAGGAATCTTTAATTTTAAGAATATTCCTTGCATATTCTATGACCATTAACTGCATACCAAGGCAAATACCCAATGTTGGAATATTTTGCTTGCGTAAGAATTCAATAAATTTGATCTTTCCTTCAACGCCACGCACACCAAATCCACCTGGAATAATAACGCATTGTGCACCTTTAAGGCTTTCATATGTGGGCTCTTGTGTTGTAAACTCCTCAGAATCTATCCAAATAATTTCTGGATATGTATTAAACGCAACGCAAGCATGTTCAAGGCTTTCACAGATAGATTTATAGGCATCGGAATGATTTGTATATTTACCAATAATAGCAATTTTTAATTTGTTGTTCTTTTTTTTTGTGTTATATAAAGTATTCGTATATGAAGAAAAATGTTCGAGATTGGGTTGCGCAACCATATTCATTTCAAAGTGTTTATGAATAGCCTTGTGCATATTCTGTTCCACATAAAGCGGAGGTATTTCATAAATAGATTTTACATCTAGTCCAGAAAAAACAGACTCCTGTTCAACATTGCAAAAAAGGGCAATTTTCTTTTTGTTTTCCTTTCCAATGTTGACCGATGACCTACAAAGTAGTGCATCTGGAGCAAGACCAATAGACATTAATTCTTTGACGGAATGCTGTGTAGGTTTAGTTTTAATTTCCTTTGATGTTGCAAGATACGGAACATATGTTAAGTGAATAAGCATTGTTTTTCCCTTCTGTTTTTGCCGAATTTGCCTAATTGTTTCAAAGAACGGTAAGGCCTCAATGTCTCCAACAGTGCCACCAACTTCACAAATGATAAAGTCTGATTTTTTTGGGTTATTTATAATAAACTGCGAGATTAAATCTGTCACATGTGGAATTGTTTGAACAGTTTTACCGAGGTATTTCCCCTGTCTTTCATTTTGAATTAACTGCTGATATATCTTCCCAGAAGTTATATTACTTTCTTTTGTAGTAAGGATTTGTGTAAAGCGTTCATAATGACCAAGGTCAAGGTCACTCTCTGCACCGTCCTCCGTAACAAAAACCTCACCATGTTCGGAAGGGTTCATGGTGCCAGGGTCGATATTTAGGTATGGATCGAGCTTTTTTAATGACACACGATAACCCATAGATTTCAGAATTGCTCCAATGCTTGCCGTTGCAATACCTTTACCAAGTGAAGAAACTACCCCACCAGTTACGAAGATAAACTTTGCCATATAATGATGTTTTAACATAAAATGCAAAGTGTATATGGTGAGTTGTCAAGCAAAATAGACAATGATATACATTTTTATAAAATTTCCCCAGTACCAATAAAAAATTCAAAAGAAATATCAAAATATTCTGCTACTTTCAGCAAAATACTCACTGCTATTTTACTTTTACCATTCTCATATTTTTGAACTTGTTGCAGACTTATAGCAAGGTGACTGGCTAAATCTCCTTGTTTTTTACCTTGTGTAATTCTTATGATTTTAATTTTTAAACCTATTTGTTTATCAAATTCAGATGGCTTAATTTTTTGACCTCTTGTTCGTTTTGTTATTTTACCCATAAAAATGCCATAAAGTTTTTAAAATTATGGCGATGGGTGTTAAGAACAACGCTATATAGTTGCACCTATGCCTTCAATATATAGCATAGGTCACCCATCAATGTGGGTGATAGATTTTAGAAGCTAGTGTTCTATCAAACAAAATATAGCAGGATTCTTAAGCCCTTCGCTGTTCAAAGCATAAAATGGTATTTAAAAAAAGCAAGAGTAAAAACATTCTAGGTCAATATTACATACATTTTGACAAAATTCTTGCAAAGTAAATTTCTTCAGCTCATAAGAAGTAAAATTTTAATAAATAATTCTTATTATGTCTGTACTAGTAGATAAAAATACAAGAGTAATATGCCAAGGCTTTACAGGTGCTCAAGGAACGTTTCACTCTCAACAAGCAATTGATTATGGCACAAAAATGGTTGGAGGCGTTACACCGGGAAAAGGTGGAACGACACATTTAAACCTTCCAGTTTTCAACACTGTTAAAGATGCAAAAAAAGAAACTATGTTCCGGTTATCCAACAGGTGCCATAGTCCCGAGAAAATTGCTGTGGTGCACAGGGATCAAGATTGAAACGCGTCGGTGTCGGCACACGGACGGGCCTGGCACCGCCCTTCCAATGACAGAGAAAGATCGTCTCGATATGCAAGGAGGTACGCGGATGAACGCGCGCCGGGTACCGAACCGCAACCGGCAGTGAACCGAACGAGCCGAACCGAACCCGAACCGAA
>CAJQOT010000042.1 GCA_905480015.1 uncultured Rickettsiales bacterium
CTCCGCCATTTTCTAAGATATGACTAGCGAATGAATGCCTTAGTGCGTGAGGCGTGAGGCTTGATGTTAACCCAAGTGCATTGCGTGCTTTCTCAATGGCAAGCTGAAACATGCGTGGTGTAAATTGTTTACCCGTTGTGGAAAGAAAAATTGGCATTTTATGCGTGGGTGTATTTGTTGACTGGGTATATGATGTAAGAATTTCTTTAGGAAGTTTACCAAGATATGATGATATTTTTTTTAACACCTCTTTGTGTATTACTACAATGCGTTCTTTTCCTCCTTTACCAGTTATGACAATAGAATTATTACGCCGATTGATAGAGTAATGTGTTAATGACAAGGCCTCAGAAATTCGCATACCTGTGGAATAAATTAAGTATGCAAGTGCTTCGTTTCTAACTCCCTCCCATTTAGGGCTTTGTTCTTTGAGAATTTTTGTAAGCTTGGCAAAAGAGCCTTTTTCTATTGGTCGCGGTAGTGTTTGCTTGATTTTAATATGCTGTATATTGAGTATCTCCTGTTTTGGTAACGAAAATCTTTTATGTATAAATTCAAAGAAAGATTTCACAGTAGAAAGCTTTCGTGCAAGAGTAGAAAGTTGTTTGTTATTAGATTTATGATAATGTAAAAAAGACTGGACTTGTGTTTGAGTAATATTGCTTACTTGTTCAAGTGTGAGAATGTTATCTAAGTATTGAAAAAAACATTTAATGTCGCTAACATACGCGGACGATGTATTGGGAGAGAGTCGCCTTTCTTGTTCTAAATACAAGCGATAGGCGACGATGGCACTCTCGATAGATTTCATTTATATGCTATAGTCTGAAGATACATTTTGGCACATTTCTTGACCAGTAATGAAGGCAACAATTTTAGGTGCTCCAAATATTGCACCAATACCAAGTGCAACAGCGAATACAAGTCCCCATGTGATTTTACCCATAAAAAGACCAACACCAAGTGCAACAATTGCAAAAATAGCCATAGCTTGCCCAAGTGGGCCACCAAATAAACCATAACCTTGGCACAAAATACCAGTCATTGATCCATCATTAGCAGAAGCAAGAACGGAAGCAAAGGAAATAACAGTAAATGTAAGGGTGAATAAAAAGAATTTTTTCAACATAGATATTATCATAAAATACTGTTATAGTGGAAAAGCAAAAAAAATATAAGTCAAGAGATTTATTTATATAGCAATAAAACTATTGTGCATATTTTATTAGAATTTTGACCATTGATATGATTGCCTTGACTAATGAAATATGCTTTGTTTTAGATTTTTCGAACCGTTTGATTTTTATGTATTAGTATATACATAATGCCCTTGTGATGTGTTTTTTTGGCAATTTCACCTGCTTTGTACCCACTACCAACGAAAATATCTCCACGAATTTCTCCTTTGATGGCGGAGCCTGTGTCTTGTGCAAACATTATTTTATGGTGGTTTTTTGTGTCAATAAACAATATTGCACCGTATGGAATATATGTATTATCTACTGCAAGAGATCGTTCGTCAGTTAGTGCTGAACCATGTGCACCAATGATGTCATTTGTATTGTTTTCTGTAAAGAATATATATGATTTATTAATGCTAAGAATATTATGTGCAATGTGTTCATTGTCATGAAGAAAGCGTTTGGTTTCATGTCCATTTTTAATATATTTTTTTTTGAGCATATACTTTCCAAGTGATTGATATGGTTGGTTATTTTTTGCTGAATACTTTATGTTAACAGTGGTGCCATCTGTAAGTTTTAACACGCCACTACCTTGAATGTGAAGGAAATATAGGTCAACGAAGTCGTCAACCCAAAACATTTCAAGACCCATACCTTTTAACGCTCCATCATTGATTTCTTTGCGTGTGTAGTATGGCGATGATGTTAAATCTTTTGGTTTTTTATATATGGGATATTTATATTTTGCTGTTTTTCTTCTACTGGCGTTGAGTGTGGGCAAATAATAGCCTGTAAAAGTACCATAGTTTGTTTGGTCACTTTCATTTCCAATTAGATATGGTGTAAAGTTTTGAAGGAAGTAATTTTGTACCTGATGATTGCTTTGGTTTTTTAGAAGGCTTAATTCAGTGCAAATGTTTTGTAAATCTTTAATTGTGCCAATTTGAATTCTTTTAGATTCAACCACTTTAGATTTTGCATTATTATTAATAACTTTGCAAACATTTTTATAACCATCTGCGACCTCTTGCCACTTTTCATGAATAATGTTCTTCATTGTTTGCCAGTCCGACTTTACAAGATAAAAGTCCCCTGTGTGAACGAATAAAGGGTGGTTATTATTTTTTGTGTTAATTGCCTTTGTGGACTGTGGTATTTTATTGCTGGTATTATGAAATTGTTTATTGCCTTCTTTATGGTTAATAACGACTTTGTTTTGTGGAATGAAGCCATTATGTTGTTTAGTGTATTTAATGGAATATGATGGAGTTTTTTTTATAAGATCTTGTGGTGAATATACTGACATATCGTACGGTACAATGTTTTCTCGAATAATTAAGCCAGATTGGTTGTATAGTTTAGTATTTACCGTGGGGTGTGTAATGCTTTCTATAGGGTTTGCGAGTGTTGTAATTTGAAACAATAGAAGTGCGATTAGAAGCGTCATGCCCTTTATAGTAAAATGAATATAGTAATTTCAAATAGTATAATAACTTTAATATACAAGTTTTTTTGTTCTTGATTTTTGAAAACTTTATTTCAATAACTGATTGAGTAATTTTATGAAAGAAGATATGTCAAGCCGTATTGCAGTGGTAGATGGTCTGCGTTTGCCCTTTGTAAAGGCTGGCGGAGTGTTAAAGAATACTACAGCCGTTGAACTTGGTGTGGCAATTACGAGTGAATTGATAGCAAGATATCCTTTTGTAAAAAATACAATAGACGAGGTAATTGTGGGAAATGTTGCACAACCAGCGGACTCTGCAAATGTTGCAAGGGTAATATCCTTACAGTCTAATATTGATAAATCAATTCCCGCATATACAGTTCATAGAAATTGTGCATCTGGAATGGAAGCTGTTTCGCAAGCAATGTTAAAAATTAGAGCAAAAGAAGGCGAAATATATTATAGCCTTGGTGTAGAATCAATGAGCAATGCTCCATTTCTTTTTCATAAGTCTACGCAGAATCTTTTTGAAGAATTATTTAAAGCAAAAACAGTTAGTCAAAAATATAAATTATTTACTAAGTTTCGCCCAAAGCATTTTATACCGGAAATTGGTATTAAACTTGGCTTGACAGATCCAGTATGCAACATGCTAATGGGTGTAACAGCGGAAAATATTGCACAAGATTTTGCAATTTCAAGAAAAGAACAAGATGAATTTGCCTGTAGAAGTCATAACCTTGCGGAAAAGGCAACTAATGACGGTGTTTTTGCAGAAGAAATATCAATGATTTTTTCAAAAGATACAAATAAAATAATTTCACAAGATGACGGCATTCGTAAAAGCCAAACTATAGATGCATTAGCAAAATTGAAGCCGTTCTTCGTTAAAGGTAGTGGCACTGTTACAGTGGGAAATTCTTCGCAAATAACTGATGGTGCTTGTGGGTTAATTTTAGCTTCAGAACACATGGTGAAAAAGCTCGGTATTAAACCTCTTGGATACATTAAAGATGCAACATACACTGGTTGCGACAACACTCGCATGGGTTTAGGTCCAGTATTTTCAACGCAGAAACTTCTACATAAACACAAAATGCAATTACAGGATTTCGACCTTTTAGAAATTAACGAAGCATTTGCAGCTCAAGTTCTTGGTTGTGTAAGAGCAATGGATTCACAATCCTTTTTTGATCAAAACTTTAACGGAGTAAAAAAGCTTGGAGAAATCAATATGGATTGTTTAAATATTAACGGTGGTGCAATTGCCCTTGGTCACCCAGTTGGTGCAACGGGTGCAAGGTTAGTGCTACATTCTCTTAAAGAAATGCAAAGAAAGAATATGCAAACAGGGCTTGCAAGCCTTTGTATTGGTGGCGGACAAGGAGCAACATTTATTTTAGAAAACAAGTGATTAGTGAGCAAAAATATATAAATTTTGAATGTAAAGTTCGTAATAATCTTTTACATATAATTTTTGATGAAAAAAATTCCTCAGTCAATACACTTTCATCAATAATACTTGAGGAACTAGATTGCATTCTTGCAAGTATTCCAATGGACTCAACAATTGAAGGAGTTGTGTTTGAATCTGCAAAAACACATTGTTTTATTGCAGGTGCTGATATTAAAGAAATTGCAACAATAACGGATGAACAAGATGCTCTTGCAAAAGCGAGTGTAGGGCAGGACATTATTAATAAAATTTCTAAATTAAATATTCCAACATATTCTATTATTAATGGAGCTTGTATGGGCGGAGGTCTTGAGCTTGCACTTGCTTGTGATGTCCGTATTGCGATAATCAATCCAAAAACTAAACTTGCATTGCCAGAAGTAAATCTGGGTTTTATTCCAGGTTTTGGTGGAACACAAAGATTGCCAAATGTTGTTAGTTTGCAAAATGCACTCAATATGATTCTCACAGGAAAATCAATTGATGCAAAAAAAGCTAAAAAAATGAAACTTGTACAAGAAATTTGCTATATTAATCAAGTTAAAAGCACTTTATCATTAATACATAAAAAAATTATAGATTCAAATGGTAAGTGGCTACGAAAAACTCAATATAAGATGACATATTTTGAGAGAATGTTTTCTTGTCTTATTTTTCACCTTGCTAAAAAAAGTGTAATGAAAATTACAGGTGGAAATTATCCTGCACCTTTAGCGGCAATTAAAGTTATTAAAAAAACTTTCCGTGGTAATATTAAAAAAGGATTAAACACTGAAGCCAAAGCTTTTTCTAAGCTTGCAAGCTCGGATATATCACAAAATCTTGTGACGCTATTTTTTACAAATGAATCCTTAAAGAAGGAATATAATTCTGAAGTGAGTGACATTGAAAGTGCAAGTATTATTGGCAGTGGTGTAATGGGTGGTGGTATTGCCTTTACATTTAATAAAGCAAAAATTAGTGTACGCATGAAAGATATATCTTACGATGCAATTGCCCTTGGATTTAAACAAATTCGTGGATATTATCAATTGATGGTAAAAAAGCGTCAAATTAGCAAAAAACAAGCAGACATTCACTCTACGCAAATTACTGCGTCCACTTCTTTTGATGGCATACAGAATTCGGATATTATCATTGAAGCAGTTGTTGAGGATATAGATGTGAAACACAAAGTGTTGCAAGAAATTGAAACGCACATTAAGAATGACTGTGTAATTGCAACAAATACTTCCTCATTGAAAGTATCAAATATTGCTATGCCACTTGCAAGAAAGCATAATGTTGTTGGTATGCACTTTTTTAACCCTGTTAATAAAATGCCTTTGGTAGAAGTTGTGAGAACTAAATATTCAAGTAACGATGCGGTTGCAAAAGTTATGCAACTTGCAAGAAGATGTGGTAAGGTTGCAGTGCCTGTTGGTGATTGTAATGGATTTGTTGTAAATAGAGTACTTTTACCATTTATGAATGAAGCATTATTTTGCCTTGAAGAAAGTGGAAAAGTGCAGGAGATTGATGAAATTTTGAAAGACTTTGGAATGCCAATGGGTGCGTTTGAACTTGCAGATGAGATTGGTCTTGATGTTTGTTATAAAGTTGCAAAAATTCTACATCATTCATATGGTGGAAGAATGAAGCCTGCGATTACTCTTGATAAAATGTTTACGCAGTTGAATTTACTGGGAAAAAAAGGCGGAGATGGTTTTTATAAAAATGGGAAAGTAAGTGCTCATATAGATTTCAATGATAGGTCGATTGAAAAGAAAGAAATTATTGACCGCACTCTTTTAATCATGATTAATGAGGCAGGGAGAATTTTAGAAGAGGGGTACATAAAAAATCCTCATTATCTTGATATGTGTATGATTATGGGAGCAGGGTTCCCTGCATTTCGTGGTGGTGTTTTAAAATATGCAGATTCCATCGGACTTGATGTCATTAATGATAAATTACATAAATTTACCAAAAAACATGGTGAAAGATTTACACCGTGCCAGTTAATTCAGAACCTTGCAAAAGAGAATACAAAGTTTTATCAAGCATTTGAATTATAATTTATGTTCATCCTTATCACTCTGACAATCACCATACTTTTATTGGCAATTTTAATATCACTGTATAACAGATTTTCTAGCTTGATAGTTGTAATTGCATTCAATGGTATTATATCATTTTTATATTTAAAGGCTTTGTATATTACGCTGCCAATTTCTCTTCTTTTGATTACTCCATTTTTACGGAAATACATTATTACTGCAGTAATTTTACGATTTATTCGTAAAAAAAACCTTTTACCACAAATTTCCGAGACAGAAGAAGTTGCGTTAAATGCTGGCAATGTTTGGGTTGAAAGTGAATTTTTTACAGGAAAACCAAATTTTCTTCGAATAATTAAGGAGCCATATAGTGAAATTTCTGAAGCTGAACAAAACTTTCTAAACAATGAAGTTGAGGAATTATGTAGAATGGTTAGTGATCAGCAAATTCATGAATTACAAGATTTACCACATAATGTGTGGAAATATATTCGTCAGAAGAAATTTTTTGGAATGATTATTCCAAAAAGCTATGGTGGGCTTGAATTTTCACCAATTGCACAAAGTAAAGTTGTCGCAAAACTTGCTACAAGGTCGCAAGCTCTTTCAATCACTGTAATGGTTCCCAACTCACTTGGGCCTGCAGAACTTCTATTAAAATATGGCACTGAAAAACAGAAGTCATATTATATTCCACGTCTTGCATGTGGTGATGATATACCATGTTTTGCTTTAACGGAGCCAACGGCTGGAAGTGATGCATCTTCAATTACAGCAGATGGCGTGGTATTTCAAGATAGTAATAATCGTTTGAAAATTCGTCTAAATTTTCAAAAAAGATACATTACTCTTGGTGGGGTTGCAACGCTAATTGGTCTTGCTTTTAAAGTAAAAGATCCAAAAAACCTGTTACCGCCTTTGGCTTCAAGGGGAATTACATGTGCATTATTGCAAGGCAATGCCAAGGGTTTGACGAGGGGGCGTCGCCACAAACCAATGGGTGTGCCGTTTATTAATTCTCCATTGTGGGGAAAAAATATTGTTATTGATGTTGAAGACGATGTTATTGGTGGCATGAATGGTGTTGGTAAAGGGTGGAAAATGCTAATGGAGTGTCTTTCCGTGGGAAGAGGCATTTCTTTGCCGGCAATTTCTTATGGTGGTTCAGTTCTCGCTTCATATGTTTCTATGTTTCATGCTAATATTCGTAGGCAGTTTGGTTTGCCTTTGGCAAAATTTGAGGCCATTCAAGAAAAACTTGCCGATAGCTTCGCCAAGACATATTCAATTGATGCAATGCGGACATTTGTTGCCTCCGCAGTTGGTGTTGGGCATACGCCTTCCGTTGCAAATGCAATGGTAAAATACCATGCTACCGAACACTCAAGGGATGTAATTAACCATGCTATGGATATTCTTGCTGGAAATGCAATTTGTATGGGCGAAAAAAACCTTATTGCGAATTTATACCTTGCGTCGCCAATTGGTATCACTGTTGAAGGTGCGAATGTTTTAACACGAAGTTTATTACAATTTGGACAAGGCATAATGCGTTGTCATCCATTTTTACTCAAACAAGTTTATGCAATTAAAGAAAATAATTTACATACTTTTGATAAAAATTTTTGGCAACATACTTATTCATTCGCAAGCAATGCTGTAAGGACATTTTTTCTAACAATTACTAATGGGAAAATTTCACGCCCAATGTCTGCAAATCTTGTGCAAAAGTATAATGCAAAACTTAATTATGTTTCAGCACGGTTCACTTTATTGGCAGATTATGCACTTATTACATATGGTGGTGCATTAAAAAGAAAGGAGTTCCTCTCGTCACGGTTTGCAGATGTTGCATCATATATGTTTTTAATAGCTTCTGTTTTAAAAAAGTTTGCAAGTAATAACTTTGAAAAAGCACAAGAGCCTGTTGTGGAATATATATGTAATTTATATCTATACAACATTCAAGAGGCATTTAATCAGATATCGGAGAATATATCTCGTTCAAATGCACTTGGGTCTGTTTTAAATATTACCGGAGCATTTGCACATAAAAGAATTGTCAAAAACCCTGTAAAATGGAAAAACATTGAAAGCGTTGTAAAGTATTATACAGAAAGTAATACTCTTTCAAAGGAGGAAATATTTATCCCTAATAATAAAAACGAACAAATTTACAAGCTGTTTACTTTGTTTAATCAAGAAAAAATTGTTGTGTTAATTGAAAAGAAAATTAAAAATAGTGAATATAAATCTCCAAAAGATGCGCTGCAAGCAAATATTATCACTCAAAAAGAATTTGATGAAATTGTGCAATACAGAACGCTGTGCAATGAGGCTATTCAAGTGAATCACTTTGAGTTAAAATCATTAATTAACAATGTAGGATTTGA
>CAJQOT010000043.1 GCA_905480015.1 uncultured Rickettsiales bacterium
TGGGAAGCACAATTTGGTGATTTCGCCAACGGTGCTGTAACAATTCACGACCAGTATATTTCTTCAGGGGAGGACAAGTGGCTTCGTATGAGTGGACTGGTAAATCTTCTTCCACATGGGTATGAAGGTCAAGGTTCGGAACATAGCTCTGCAAGGCTGGAAAGGTTTTTAACATTTTGTGCACAAAACAATATAATTGTTGCAAATTGTACAACGCCTGCAAATTTATTTCATATTTTACGCCGTCAAGTAAAAATGCCCTTCAGAAAGCCATTGATTGTTATGTCTCCAAAATCTTTATTAAGGCACCCACTTGTCGTCTCTAATATTACAGACTTTACACGAGATTCCTTCCAAGACATCATCAGTGATGATAAAAAAGATGCACAAAAAGTTGTTATAACAAGTGGAAAAGTTTATTATGATATACTTTCTGAACGAGAAAAAACCAAATCAAATGTTGCAATTATTAGGATTGAGCAATACTATCCGTTTAACTCCGAGCTACTCAAGTCTGAATTAAAAAAGTTCAAAAATGTCAAAAAAATATGCTGGCTACAAGAGGAACCAAAAAATATGGGTGCATGGTGTTTTATTCGTGATTACCTTCAAGAATGCACAAAAATTTCAGTAGAATATTGTGGTAGAATTGCCTCACCCTCACCTGCAACAGGCTTTGCATCAGTTCATGCAAAAGAGCAAATAGACATCATCACCAAAGCATTAAAAGTTTGATGACCTCCCACGCAATAATAATAACGCCATATGGCAAGGCACTTATTGCAATGGAGGATAATTTTGTAGTTTGCCTGCTTTTTTTAACAGCAGATGAACAAAAAATGCTATCTCTTTTTCGTTCAAAATTTCCAGACTCAAAAGAATTAAATTCACAGAAATTTGATACAACAATACATAAAATCTTCAATAATACGCGTATAGATTTTAAAATGTATGGGACGGATTTCCAAAAATCTGTTTGGAAGGAACTCATCAAATTAGACAGTGTGACATCGTACCAAGCACTTGCACATAAAATTCAAAATTCAAAAGCTGTTCGTGCCGTTGCCAATGCAGTTGCGAAAAATCTCCTACATTTTATTGTACCGTGCCATTTGATAGTTCGTTCCAATGGCAGTTTAGGTAAGTATGCAGGTGGGCTAACATTGAAACGGGAACTTACTTCCACTAAATTTCCACCGTATGCTTTTCATTTTTGCGAATGAAATCAATTGTAAGAATTTCATCACTATAAGTGTGCGATAAAATCGTTTGTAAGGCATCGATATTATTAATAGGGCGTGAATTTATATGCGTAATAATATCCCATACTTGAAGTTTTATATTTCCCGAGCGTGTGATTAATACACCTCGCAGTTTGTGAGTGCTGTCCATCTTAATCATAAGTGTGGTGTTTTTTGTTACATTCATCATATGAATATCTAAGTCTTTTTTGAAGAATTTTTTACCATTTAACATGTCAGTGTAATGCGGGGAAACTTTTGAGCTTTTTACTGCGAGTGCGTGGTGATTGTCTTTACGAAATGATGTCACAATTCCTTGAACAATTCCATTTTTGACAATGGGCGATCCAGAAAATCCTTGTGAAATATCAATGTCTATCATGAACTCGTGGGAACTTTGGTTTGTAACATTTCCATCAAAAGTATTTTTGTAGCCATTAAGCGTTACTATATCTCCAATGTTAATATTATCGCTGCCAATTGTGTACAATTGTTTTGCATTAAAGCCTTTAACTTTTAAAACGGCAACATCTAAAACTTCATCAAACCCAGTTATAGCAATGCTATATTCTTTGTTGTCAATGCGTGCTGCAATAGAACTTGCACCTTCTACGGTGTGATAACTTGTACAAGCAACACCATCGACTCCAGTAAAAAATGCTACACCTTCAGAGTGATTTTCACCTGTGTGAACATCTAAAATAAAAGGTTTTGCAAGAACATTTAATGATGTTAGAAAGATGAATATTAATGCAATCATGAAAAGAGATTTTTGATTTTATCGAAAAATCCTTGAGAATTTGGACTATTCTTTTCAGTGCACTCTGTACGAAAATCTTCTAAAAGTTTTTTTTGCTTCTTTGTAAGGTTAACTGGGGTTTCAACCTTGACATTTAACACCATATTACCACGTAAACCACCTGTATTTAAGCGTGCCATACCATGATTTTTAATATTTACCTGTGAATCAGGTTGTGTTCCAGAAGGTATTTCAACCTTTGTATATTTTCCATCTATCGTTGGCACTTCTATGTGTGTACCTAGAACAACGTCCGCAAATGGCAATGTTACACTAAAATATAACTCGCTACCTTGACGGGTAAATAACTTATGGGATTTAATGTTAATAAGAATGTAGAGATCTCCTGCTTTTCCACCGCGAAGACCTGCATCACCCTGCCCTTGAAGAAAGATTTTTTGACCATCTTTTATGCCTTCTGCCACTTTAACCTCAATTTTTTTGTTTTTAACTTTCCTTCCATCACCGTTGCAATGCGTACATGGATTTTTTACCGTTTGCCCTGCTCCACCACATACGTGACATGTTGTCTCCGTAATGAAGAATCCTCTTTGTTGACGAACTGCACCAGCACCACCACATGTACCACATGTATGTATACCAGCACCACCAGCACCATTACATGGGTCACATTTAACATTACCATTAAAGGAAACTTTCTGCGTTACACCTTTGTGAGCCTCTTCTAGTGTAATTGATAGTGAGAATTGAAGATCTGAGCCATTGGCAGACATTGAATGCCTCTGTTGCTGCCTTCTTCCACCGCTTGAACCACCACCAAAAAATTGAGAAAACATATCTTCAAATCCACCAGATCCTCCACCTTGAAAGCCTTCAAAACCACCTTGACCCATACCGTCTGTTGAGCCATATGTATCATAATGTTGTTTCTTTTCGGCGTTGGATAATATTTCATAAGCTTCGGCAGCTTCTTTAAATTTTTGTTCAGCTTCTGCGTTATCTGGATTGCGATCTGGGTGGTATTTCATCGCGATTTTACGGTATGCTTTTTTTATGCCATCTGCACTTGTGTTTTTGTCAACCCCAAGAGTTGAATATAAATCTTTCGCCATTAAAGTTGTAATTATCTGTATATAATATATTATATAAGTACAATTAACTTAATTTTCAAGTCAAAAGATATAATTCTTTAAACTTTTCCTGATTATGCTTCCACAGTAAATAACCATATATTGAATAGTAATAACTTTACTATATTAGTATGATTTCAATTCTTTCAGAATTGCAAGCACAGTGGTTTTTTGGCGTTCTAATTACACTGATGCTTTTTTACTTACGCCGTCAAACAAAAAACAAAGATATACATAATCAAAAAATGATTTTGTCTATGGAAAAACTTACAGATAAGAGCTTTAATATGGCAAAAAAATTAAGTGTTGAGCAGGTGAAAATGAATGAGCTTGAAAGACGATGTTTTAGCCTTTCGCAAGATGTCACCTCTTCAAAAAAAGAATGTGATAAAAAAATTCACACTTTAGAAGTAAAGATGTATAAAATACGCAATGAAATACTGCATACAAGGGAAAATATTCGCCAAGAACATAATAACTTTCTATCAAAATTAGACAAAAAAATTGAGAATATTTATATCTTTTTAACGCAACATGAAAAAAGCAAATAGCGTTAGAAGAAGTTTTTTGTTAATGCCGAATATTCAACCAGTTACAAGTGTATATTGTGTTTTATTTGTAAGGACTTTTGCCAAAGCATTTTCTTGCTTTATAGAAAAAACTTTGATTGGTATGTTGTTGTCCCTTGCAAGGGAGACGGCGGACATGTCCATAATTTTAAGATTTTTCTCAATTAATTCTTGATATGATATTGTTTCAAACCTTTGAGCACTTTTTGATTTTTTTGGATCCTCGGAATAAATTCCATCAACACTAGTACCTTTTATTAAACATTCACATTTGAGTTCCATTGCGCGTAAAATGGCGGCAGTGTCTGTGGTGAAGAATGGATTGCCAGTTCCTGCGGCACATATAACAACCCTTCCTTTTTCAAGGTGATGAATTGCACGGCGGCGAATGTATGGCTCACATACTGATGATATTGGCAAGGCGGACTGTACTCTTGCTTCGACTCCTATGTTTTCTAGAACATTTTGTAGTGCGAGTGCGTTCATAACGGTTGCAAGCATTCCCATATAGTCTGCAACGGAACGCTCCATTCCAATTTTTTCACCATAAATGCCACGGTAAATGTTACCTCCGCCAACAACAAGGCAAAGTTCCACACCTTCGTTACATACAAACTGAACATCTTCCGCGATGGATTTCATGGTTAAAATATCGTAAGATCCAGAAAGTCCGTCGCCCATTAAAGCTTCGCCAGAAATTTTATATAGTACTCTCTTGTACTTCATTTTCTTGTACTTCATTTACGCCTTGTAGACAAGTTTTTGCTCCTTAAATTCAACATGTTTGCGAATTACAGGATCGTACTTTCTAAATGACATTTTGTCAGTAATGTTTCTTGTGTTTTTTTGAATTACATAGAAATAACCCGTTGGCTGACCGTTCTCTTTCTTTGCTGTACTAACCAACTTGATGTTCACAACTCCGCCTTTTTTCTTTGCCATATAGTTATTATAAAATATTTATTATGTTGGCTGGGGTGGCAGGATTCGAACCTGCGCATGACGATATCAAAAACCGTTGCCTTACCGCTTGGCTACACCCCAACATTTACAAAAGATATTTTATATGAAAGTGTATTTGTCAAGACTTTTTATAAGACATACAATAACTATGTTTTGTTTAAAACAAATTGATAGTTTGGGTATTGTTTTCTTAAGTGCTGAATATGCTTTTCGGCAAATTCAATTGGTGTGTTTTCAATTTCATCTTTTAGTAAGTTATAAACTTCCCTGCCAACATCAGTTAACGCTACATAATATGGTATTTCTATACCATTGAATTGTGCGTAATGTTGCTCAGGTATAATCATTATTATATCATGGCCTCTGTTAATAACCTTGAATGCATATATATTATTGTACTGTTTACCACTTATTTCTACTAATTCACAATGTGCAAACTGTTCCTTTTTGAATACCCTCGCTTTGCCTCCAGCACTATGATACTCGTCCTTCCATATGTCTCCATAGAATTTTAAGCTATAAGAATCAGAAACGGCGTCGCTATCAACTTTTGCAATAAAATCAATGGTACTGTCAAACAAAGGTATTCCTGCCCCTTCTTGCACATACTTAAATTGCTTCTTTAAAATTCCTAGGTCTGTGTCTGTTATAGAAGATAAAAATTCTATCGCTTTTTTAGAAATTTTTTGATTGCGAATAGCCTCGTATCCTTTTGTTTGTAATAAATTATTGATTTCATCCCTAAAGGGTTCGTATTTATCTAGTAATGTATAAAGTAAGCTTTTTTGTAACTCCGTAGGGTTATCTCCGCATATTTGTTTCGCTGCATTTATTACTATATCCTTTTTACGCTCGGGCATACCTCTTGAAAGTACTAGACATTTGTTCATTCCTGCCAAATGATCTTCTGGATTATCCACCAAGTTGAGCAATATAACATCCATCTGTTTATCTCTATCTACATTGAGTTGTACATCAAGGCTTCTTTCTTCCATTTCAATTTCAGACATTTGCTTTTTTGAATGCAGAGATTGTTTAATATGTACCAAACAATACCACAAATAAAATATTGTGCAAATCCACGGTATAATAAGGCTATAACCAAAAAAATAAAACGCTGGAGAAATATATGATAAAAATACTGATATACCACTTAGAAATATAGCAGTAATAATATGAACTAATTTGCCTTTAAAAATACCCAATAATGATTGTGTTATTCCTGCTTCAATAAGCTTTTGAAGAAAATTTCCCATTTACATAAAATACTTGTATAGTAAGTAGTGTTTGTTGTTTATTTGTCAATAGACTAATTTTGTAAGGTTGTAGGGTGTCAATATAATATTGCAATGCTGTGTAGAATTAAAAATTATTGAGCATTGACAATGCTTGTGTATGCAATTATCATTGATGAATAATGACATATATTTTACATGAAAACTCTTATATTTATTGGGCATGATAACATTGGCGATAGCTTTGTTGCGCGTCATATTATTGATACTATATCACATTATGTGCCAAATATTGAGGTATTGCTTTATAATAAAAATTCTATCAAGACTAATATTTTGTTCAACAATCATCCAAATATTATAAGTATTAAATCGCTATCCACTAAACTTTTTTCGTTTAATACAATCAAACATACGGTATTGTTGTATAAAACAATTTTACAAAAATTAAAAACTGACGATGTTCACATTACATCGCTACTTGGCTCCAGAACAGTGTATAATTTATTAAAACCTCTATTGTGGTGGAATAGAATTTTGATGCACAACAAAATTATAATTTTGCACCTTCGTCCATTGTTCGATGTAACTCCAATTCATACACATTTAACGCAGTTTCATTACCAATTATTTAGCAATGAGTTGGAAAAGGAAATATCGGAACGCAATCCTTACCCACTTGTAAAAACTCTTGGTATATGTAAAGTTCAGCAAGAACGAACAATAGCCATACTTGCCGGTGCAACAAAAATCTGGAAGGTGTTGAGTTCGCAAAAATTTATAAAAATTGCTAAATATTTTAGCAAAAAAGGTTTTAAAATTAAGCTTTTGGGGAGCAATAGTAAAATTGACTTATCACAAGCTGGAGACATATCCTCCAAGGCAGGGGATAAAATAGAAAACCTTACAGGGAAAACAAATATTACTGAATTCTTGCAAGAAGTATACAGTGCAAGCTATGTTATTACAAACGACTCATCTGCTCAACATATATGTCATAGCTTTGGTGTGCCATGTGCTGTTATTTGGGGAAGATGGGAGGAGTCTCAAACTGTTAAAGCTTATGCGTGGAATGAAGAGAAAATTCTGAATATTTTTAATAAACCTTATATTTTTAACAATCAAAATGATGATATTGGTAGGAAAAAAGATTTAATATCACTAAACCTTGAAACAATGCCTGTAGAAATGATTATTAATAAAATTGAAAGGCATATTGGTCAGGTGTTATAGGTTTTGCCAAAATTTTGCAAGGTCAAGCATTCTGCAAGAAAAACCCCATTCGTTATCATACCATGAAAGCACACGCACCATATTTCCACCTAAAACTTTTGTCTCCATTGCATCAAAAATTGAACTATATGGCGTATGGTTAAAATCAATTGAAACAAGAGGTCTTTCTTCAACTTTGAGAACATTTTTCATACCATTTTCACTGGCATTTTTAATTATTGATATAACCTCCTCTTTAGTGGTAGAGCGAGACGCTTCGAATGTTAAGTCAACAACGGAAACATTTGGTGTTGGAACTCTAATAGCGGAGCCATCAAGCTTGCCATTAAGTTCTGGTAATACTAACCCTATCGCTTTTGCCGCCCCAGTGGAAGTTGGAACTATTGAAAGGGAGGCAGCCCTTGCACGGCGTGGGTCTTTATGTGAACCGTCTACGAGGTTTTGATCTCCCGTATATGAATGAATTGTTGTCATAATACCTTTTTCAATACCGACTGCATCGTTTAAAGCCTTTGCTAGCGGAGCAAGGCAATTGGTTGTGCACGATCCAATTGAAATTATTGTATCGTTTTTTATAAGAATGTCATTATTGACGCCGTGAATAATGGTTTTTACATTACCAGACTTTGCCGGAGAAGAAAGCATAACTTTTTTTGCTCCTTGAACAATATGCCTTTGAAGATCTTCCGCTGTTGTAAATTTTCCTGTACACTCCATTACAATGTCAACTTTATAATTTGCCCAGTTAATATTGGCAATATCTCTTTCTCTTGTCAGAGGAATTTTTTTATTGTTAATTATGATATTTTGCTCATCGTGTGATATTTCAAACGGACACCTTCCGTGTATTGAATCGTTTTGTAAAAGGTTAACATGCTGTTCAATTTCTGCTGGACCATTCACCACAACTAATTCAACACCTTCAATTTTTTCTTCAAAAATAGCACGAAGAACACATCTTCCAATACGCCCCAACCCATTAATTGCAATTCTTACCATAAAAGACTTGAAAAAATAATCTCCTTCCCACTAGTAAAAACTAATGTGAATTGTCAATGTTTTTATGAAGCGGTTAGATGCCCAAGCCTTAATGGAAGTAATTAATTTTACCCCTGAAAGGCCTGTCATAATTGAAGAAGCAGAAATTTCTACTACTTTGAGTGCGGTTCATATACAGCGAGTACACTTTGTGAAGTGTAAATTTATAAATTTTAAAACTGATGCATGTACTTTTACGGACTGTCACTTTATTGACACTACAATCAATCAATCACATTTTGAAT
>CAJQOT010000044.1 GCA_905480015.1 uncultured Rickettsiales bacterium
AGTGACAAACCCTAGTGACTACACGCCACTCATCGAACATTTAGTAGCAAATAACTTTTGCACAACTCTGGAATTTCGCCAACAAATGGCAGGAAAAGCCTTTGCATTAACGGCTTATTACGACGCTATTATTTCACAATATTTCTCTTCAAATTTTGAAATTGACACACCACTAAAAACCCTCGCTTTTAACAACAAAACCAAATTACGATATGGTGAAAATCCTCATCAAAAAGCAAGTTCATACACCAACAACACACAAGGGTTTATGAATTTCAAACAATTAAACGGCAAAAAATTAAGTTATAATAACATTAACGATGCAAACTCTGCTTTCAATATTTCCTGCTTTTTTGAAGGGCCTACATCTGTAATAGTAAAACACGCAACTCCATGTGGAATTGCAACGGCAAGCACTATTGAAAAGTCTTACACGGACGCACTAAATGCAGACAAAACCTCCGCATTTGGTGGCATTGTTGCAATTAATAGAGAAATCAGCACCTCCATTGCAGAAGAGATATCTAAACATTTTTTTGAAGTTATTATTGCACCTTCTTTTTCAGCAGATGCACTGTCCATTTTACAAAAGAAGAAAAATTTGCGTCTTTTAGAGATACCTTTTTTAAATTCACAAGACACACAATATTCATTTATAAACGGTGGACTTCTTGAGCAAGAATATGACATGATTAAAATTCAACCAACAGATTTTGAAATAAAAAATGGCTTAATGACGAACATTGACGATGCAATTTTTTCATTTACCGCAGTAAGGTTTTTAAAATCAAACGCTATCGTAATTACGCATGGCACAAAATTCATCTCCTTTGGAGCTGGGCAAACATCACGAATAGATTCTATGAAAATAGCCCTTGAACAGGCAAAATCAAAAAATATTGATTTTTCTAGTTGCATTCTTTCAAGCGATGCCTTCTTCCCATTTAAAGATAACATCGATCTCGCTGCAAGCTATGGAATAAAAAATATTATTTCCCCAGCAGGGTCTATACGGGATGAGGAAGTTATAAGCTGTGCAAAAGAACACAACATTAACCTAATTTTTGCCAAAACAAGGCACTTTATGCATTAGGAATTGGTCTATTATTGTAACTATACTAGATGTACAATCTTTAACATCCACATCCATTAACGGATATTACAATCCACAGAGTGATAAAATCAATTGACATATCTATTTTCATTTTATTTGTTCGTAACAAAATAATACTGAATATATATGGAGTGGAAATTTTCAACTAAAGCAATTAGAATTGGTAGCGAGCCAGATAAAACAACAGGCTCAACAATTCCCCCTGTATACTTAACATCCACCTATACGCAGTCCATACCTGGTGAGCCAATTGATGGGTATGACTATTCTCGCTGTAAAAATCCATCAAGGGACGCCTTCGCACGGTGCATTGCATCACTAGAAAATGCAAATTATGGAATTGCTACAAGCTCAGGTCTTGCAGCTGTCAATATCATTATGCAAACATTGCCCGCAAAGTCTAATATTATTGTCGTTGACGACATATACGGCGGCGCTTATCGTCAATTCACGACTGTATTAAATAACTATCACAATTATCATTTTTGCGATACTACGAACCTTGAAAATCTTAAAAACCTTTGCAATAAATTACAAAAAGTTGACCTTATTTGGCTTGAAACGCCTACAAACCCCTTGCTTAAAGTAACTGATATTTCTGGTGCTGTGCAAATTGCAAAACAATATAAAGCAATTACAGTGGTAGATAACACCTTCCTCACTCCATACCTTCAAAACCCAATAAACCTTGGTGCTGACATTATTATGCATTCGGCAACAAAATATATTAATGGACACACGGATTTGCTCGCAGGTATTATTACAACAAACAATGAAGAACTACATAATAAAATGATGCATGTACAAAAAACTATTGGAAATGGACTTTCACCATTTGAATCTTGGCTTGCATTGCGTGGTGTAAAAACCTTAGCAGTCCGTATGGATAAACATCAAGATAATACATATAAAGTAGCGGAATTTCTTAAAAATCACCCAAAAATTCAACAAGTTATCTATCCTGGATTTAAAGATTTTAAAGGTTATGATGTAATGAAAAAAAACTGCAACGCAAACTTTAAAGGCGGAGGAATGATTAGCTTTTATATTGATACTGATTTTAACGGTGCGGCTAAATTTCTTGGATCACTTAAAATTATTCAGCTTGCCGAAAGCCTAGGGGGGATTGAAAGCCTTGTATGTATTCCCGCACGAATGACTCACGCTTCAGTGCCGAAAAGTCTACGTGAAACAAATGGCATTACAGATAACCTCATTCGCATTTCTATTGGCATTGAAAATATTGAAGATATCATTGAAGATCTTTCTTCTTCGCTAGATAAATGTTAAAAACAGTCTATAAAGATACCTCTTTGTATATTAAATTAATATCTTAATAAGTTAATTGCCTTTTATTGCCTCTAGGAGGTTATTGTATGTTTTTCCCAATAGGTGGTGAATATCATTGCCCGCAATTTCACAAAGTGGCCTTAAGACAAAATCCCGTTGATGCATATTTGCATGGGGAATTATTAATTCATTACTAGAATACACTAGGTTATTGAAGGTTAAAATATCTATATCAATAATTCTTGGAGACCATCGCTCTGCTAATAGCTTTCTACCCATTTGCTGCTCAATACTCTTCACTTTAATAAAAGTTTGAATAGCGGAAAGGTTTGTTTGTATTTTAATTACAATATTGAGAAATGGTGTATCCCAATGTGATGGATAATTTGTTGGAAGCAATGCAGGTGTTTCAACAATAGAAGATTGCAATACAACGGTAGCAACAGACTGAAGAAGAGTAACCGCCAAACATATATTATTTTGGCGTTCACCTACATTTGTTCCAATGCCTAAAAAGCAAGAATTCAAATTTTATGAGAATATAAGGATTAATGCAATAACCAGTGCAAAAAGCCCAATAGATTCTGCAAGACCCGCACCAACATAAGCATATTTTGACATTCTACTTTCAGCCTCAGGATTGCGAGATATACCGCTTAAAAGCGATGAAAACACATTTCCAATTGCCAAAGCAGCACCAAGAAGACCAAAAGACATTAAACCGACAGCAATATATTGAAGTTCCATAGGGAAAAAAAAAGTTAAGAACGAAGGATTGTTGTTTTTTAAAATATCATTTGTCAAGTCTTTGTAAAAAAATCTTGACTTTAATTTTACACTACATACATATTATATATCAATATTAACTAATTTTTCCGTGGAAATGTCACGTGTGTGTTTTATAACTGGTGCAAAAACAATGTTTGGTCATAATGTTTCGCATTCAAAAATCAAGACTAACCGCCTCTTCAAAGTAAATATTCAATATAAAACATTGAAGAGCGATATTTTGAACAAGGAATTTCCTGTCAAAATTTCTACAAAGGGGTTAAGAACAATATATAAACATGGAACTTTAGATGCATTTCTTTTGAAATCAAAGGCACAAAATTTAACAGATGAAGCCCTTAAAATTAAAAGGGGCATTAAAAAAGCACTATTAAAACAAGAGCAAAAAAATTAATATATTATATATGGCAAAAAAAGGTATTCACCCGGAAATACAAGGTGTGTCTTATGTTTTTCTTGATGGCCTATCAGTAGAAATTCCATCATGTTACGCAAAATCTAATAAGTTTGTTCTTGAGGTTGATATTTTCAATCATGTTGCTTGGCGTGATGACAAACAGTATGTTAATGAATCTCTTGGTAACATTGCAAAATTTAAAGAGAAATTCAAATTTTCTGCCGACGCAATGTCTGGTGTATCTGGTAATAAAAAATAATAATTTTGTATATGTCAAATTTACCAATAACTGTTGCACGAGGCGACGGAATAGGTCCATATTTAATGGACGCTGTACTTAATATTCTACATTCTGCTGGCGCAAAAATTGATGTAGAAGAAATAACAGTTGGTGAAAAAGCATACCTCGATGGCTGTACATCTGGCATAACAGAGGAAGCATGGAAAACCATTCATAAAAATCGTATTTTTCTAAAAGCACCAATTACGACTCCACAAGGCTCTGGTTACAAAAGCCTCAATGTTACAATTCGTAAGGCACTTGGGCTGTATGCCAATGTGCGCCCTTGCCGTGCCTACTATCCATTTGTTCAAACAAATTTCCCTGAATTAGATTTAACAATTATTCGTGAAAATGAAGAAGATTTATATGCAGGTGTTGAATATCAGTTAACGCCTAGCGTTACAAACACGCTAAAAATTTTAACAAAGGAAGGAACGGAGAAAATCATTCGCTACGCATTTGAATATGCTGTAAAAAATGGACGAAAAAAAGTCACATGCATGACCAAAGACAACATTATGAAAATTGGCGATGGAATGTTCCACTCAATTTTTAATGATATTGCAAGTGAGTACCCCAATATTGAAATGAATCACTACATAGTTGATATAGGATCTGCGAGGCTTGCATCTACCCCCCAAAATTTTGATGTTATAGTAACACTAAATCTTTATGGTGATATTATATCTGACATTGTTGCCGAGGTTTCTGGTTCTGTTGGGCTTGCTGGCTCTAGCAATATTGGAACAAAATATGCAATGTTTGAAGCCATTCATGGCTCTGCCCCTGCAATGAAAAATAAAAAAGCGGCGAATCCATCAGGTCTTCTTTCTGGTGCAATTATGATGCTTGCCCATATTGGTCAAGGCACCGTGGCAACTCGCATCCAAAATGCATTGTTTAAAACAATTGAAGATGGCGTTGCAACAAAAGACTTTTATCGTGCAAATATTAGTACAAAGCTTGTAGATACTGAAGAATTTTCAAATGCTATTATTGCCAATTTAGGAAATGAGGCAAAGCAATTTAAATCACAAGTTTTTGAAGATTTTCAATTTTCTAATGATTTTACTCAACCACAAAAAGCCATACAATCATCGCCCATAAAGCAAGACTTAGTAGGCGTTGACTTGTACATTGCTTGCAATAAAGAAACTACAGATTTTTACAAAGAAATTTCACAATTCTCACTTGGTGACCTTCAATTTCAAATGATGTCATTTCGTGGTATGATTTTTAATGAAAACGCAAACTTTGCAAAAAGTCTCGTTTGCGATTACTGGCGTTGTAGGTTTATATCGCAATCTATTATTGCACAATCTGATACCTTTGCTATTGCACAAAAATTGACGAATGCAGGTTTTACAATATCCTCTGTTTTTTCACTATATAATTATAATGGAACACGTGGATTTACCTTAGCACAAGGTCAATAAAAAAGTATGGGGCCATAGCTCAGTGGTTAGAGCAGGGTGCTCATAACGCCTTGGTCGCAGGTTCAAGTCCTGCTGGCCCCACCATCATTTCTTTTTCAATTTCTTTTGCAATGCTATTGAGATCTCCAGATCCCTCAACCATTATCCTAATTTTTGAATGTTCTGTACCAGAGCGACGCACCAATACCCTTGTATTTTTTGTTGAATAAGCTTGACTAATATCCTTCATAGCGTCATCCGAAACATTCGTATTAATAATATTATATAAAATTTGTGGTGATTTATCGTACAATCTTCCTACATCGCTTGCCTTCCATTTTTGTGTTTTCATTGCAAACATTAGTTGAATTGCAGAAAGGATTCCATCTCCAGTAGAAGAATATTGCGGCATAATAATGTGTCCAGACTGCTCCCCTCCTATTTGATATCCAGTTTTAATGAGTTCCTGCATAATGTTCTTGTCCCCAACTGGTGTGCGTACAACATTTATATCAAGAGAATTCATATACCTTTCAAATCCAAGGTTGGACATAACCGTGACTGCAATACCGTTATTAGTAAGTATTTTCTGCTGTTTCATATTATAGGCTATACCTGCTATAATGTTGTCTCCATCTAGTATTTCTCCATTTTCATCAATTACTATCAATCTATCTGCGTCTCCATCAAGTACAATGCCAATATCCGCACCTTCATCTTTTATTTTTTTCGCAAGAAATTCGGGATATGTTGCACCGCATTTTTCATTAATATTTAAACCATTCGGTGTGTCATTGTATGATTTTACCGTACAGCCAAGTTCCCATAGTATTTCTGGAGCAATTTTGTATGCACTACCGTTTGCACAGTCAAGCAGTACTCTCATGCCCATAAATACATTGTTGTTTGGTATGCTTAATTTTACATACTCAACATACCTTCCAATAACATCGTCTAATCTTTTTGCTTTTCCAACGGATTCATGAATTGCGTACTCATGTTTATGGTCATTGATAATAAAGCTTTCTATTTGTTTTTCAAAATCTTGTGAAATTTTAATTCCATTATAATCAAAAATTTTAATTCCATTGTCATAATATACATTATGTGATGCGGATATCATAATGCCGTAATCTGCTCTAAGGGACTTTGTCAGCATTGAAATTGCTGGCGTTGGCACTGGACCTGTTAAGATAACTTCCAAACCGTTAGCCGTTAACCCAGCAGTAAGGGCATTTTCTATAGAATAACACGATATACGGGTATCTTTCCCTAACACAACTCGCCTTGTTTTAAAAGACCCTACACTTGCAATGGCAGAGGTGAGTTTTATCATAAAATCAGGTGTAATGTGACCATTTCCAGCTAAACCGCGTATTCCGTCTGTACCAAATATTTTCATCTTTTTTAATGTAAAAGAAAAAAACCTGATGCAATAGTCAAGAAAATTATTGACTATTTGAAATATGTTTATTTTAAAACACTAAACGGTTTGTAAAATATTGTATGAAAGAGCACCTATTTACAAGTGAATCAGTTTCAGCAGGGCACCCAGATAAAATATGCGACATTATATCCGACCTTGTATTAGATCATTTGATATCAAAAGAGCATGATGCTCGCTGTGCTGTTGAATGTTTTGCAACAACAAATAACCTTATTATTGGTGGAGAGTTTCGCCTTAAAAATAACATCCTTCACAACGATGAACTTGAATTATTAGTGCGAAATAAATTAAAAGAAATTGGCTGTATACACGATGGATTTGCGTGGGATAAAATTAAGATAACAAATTTACTACATAAACAATCTATAGAAATTGCAAATGGTGTTGATAAGAATGAATTGAAAGAAGAAGGTGCTGGAGACCAAGGTATAATGTTTGGATACGCTTGTATAGAGACAGAAAAACTTATGCCCGCACCAATATTTTACTCCCATAGAATTCTACAAGAGTTATATGGAGTTGAAGGTTTAGGGCCAGATGCAAAATCTCAAGTTACATTCAAGTATGAAAATGGAATGCCAACAACTATTGATGCTGTTGTAATATCAACTCAACACAATAAAGGCATATCTCTTGATGATGTGCGTTCAAAAGTGTTACCTGTTTTGGAAAAAGTTTTGCCAAATATGCCAAATAAGGATAAAACTTTTATTAATCCAGCGGGAACGTTTCACATTGGAGGCCCTGTATCTGACGCAGGCTTAACAGGCAGAAAAATTATTGTTGATACATATGGTGGTTCGTCACCACATGGCGGCGGTGCGTTTTCAGGTAAGGATCCTACAAAGGTAGACCGTTCTGCGGCATATATTGCAAGGTATCTTGCTAAAAATATTGTAAATGCAAAGTTTGCAACACGCTGTACAATTCAGCTTTCATATGCAATTGGTGTGTCTCAGCCTATTTCTATTTATGTCAATACACATGGTACGGGAACAGTTATAGATGGTGATATTTCTGATTTTATATTAAAAAATATCGATCTTTCACCTCGTGGAATTCGTCAAACATTATCGCTTAATACACCAATTTATTCTCCAACATCTGTTTTTGGGCACTTTGGTAGAGAGTTCGATCTAAAAAACAATCTTTTCTTATGGGAGAGGTGTGATTTAAAAGATAACTTAGAAAAATGGTTTAATATATAATAGTATGTCTACATCAGTTGATTCCATTGCACAAAGAGTAGTAGATGTTTTGATAAGCACGCTGCCAAAAAATAAGCATTTAGGTATTTTACATGAAATGTATGGCTTTGATGGAATATTAAACTTTTCACGAACAATTAAAGATTTAATTGCTATAAATCAAATGTCTGTTTTTGGTATTTCACAGGAAATGCAGATTATCCTTCAACACATTGCACAAGTTAAATTGCTAAGCAACATGCCTTCAATTCGTAGGAAGTTTCAAAAAGCATATGAAAATATTCACAATAGAACTATTGTAGTTGTTAAAATTGGAGATGAAGAAGATATTGCTATTGACAAGGTAATAGCAGGGGTTGTTAGCCATTTTAGTGACAACCATGATATAATATATCAAAAATCACAAAATTTAGGTATTGTTGTAAAATTTGGCAACAAAGTGTTGGAGTACACACCAAATTCTATTGCAAAAATGCTTCAAACTGTGTAGAGTATGTCAGTTGAGGTAATAAAACTTGCCACTCAAGATGCACCTCAAAAATCTGGAGTATATAAAATGTACGATGTGAACAACATCGTTGTGTATATTGGTAAGGCAAAGAATCTACAAAAAAGGTTACAATCTTATACTAGCAACGATGTACCGCCAAAAACTCGTACTTTGGTTGCTTGTGTTGTAAAAGTAGAATTTGAAATTACCCCAACTGAAAATCATGCATTAATACTTGAGGCCTCGCTTGTTAAAAGATTGCAACCAAAATATAATATCCTTTTAAAAGACGACAAGTCTCGTGTTTATATTAAAATATCAAATCATGATTTTCCAGCAATTGGCAGATATCGTGGTAAATTTGATAGAAAATCTCGCTTGTTTGGTCCATTTGGATACATATACGGATCATCGCTGACAACCCACGATGTAATTAAACGCATTACCAACTTTGTATGCAAGGTGTTTAAGGTTCGCTCATGCAAGGATACAAAATTTAAAGTGCATCATTCAATGGGCAAGCCTTGTATGGAATATCAAATTGGTACTTGTTCTGCACCTTGCGTGGGTATTATTTCGCATAACGAATATAGTGAGTCCGTAGAAAATGCTATAAAATTTTTACACGGTGGGTACTCTAAGGTTTATCGAGATATAAAAATGCAAATTACACACCTTGCAAAAAATTGTGAATTTGCTGATGCACAAAAATTAAAAAATCAACTTTTTGCGATTGAAAGTTTAAAGTCACAAGTGTCTAATTTAGACTTTACCAAATATGAAAGTCTTGATGTTATTGTAATTAGTGAAGATATGAGAGCAATAGAAGTTTTTGCTATTCGTAATGGTTATGCACTTGGAGGCAATTTATTCCAAATTAATGCTATGGATGGAAAAGTGCATTCAGATGTACTTGAAGATTTTTTGTATCAATACTATAGCGTTGATGTGCCTGTGAACCCTCCTCCGAAAAAAATATTTGTCAATTATCCAGTAAACAATATAAATGTGTATTCTGTTTTTGAAAGTTTATTTAAAACAAAAGCATCTGTTTCCAATCCAAAAAGTAGTGATGGAAAAGTTTTAATAGATTTTGTATTGGAAAACTTACAATTTCAAATTCAACGACAGGTAAAGGAGGATAATGTTTTCTCATTAGGTATGGAAAGGATTGCTCAAGCATTTCACGTACAAACACCACTAATGCGGATAGAAGTATATGATAACTCACACATTAGCGGAGCATTCTTTTTAGGAGCATTCATCGTTGCGTCCCCAAATGGCTTTGATACATCACAGTATCGTAAATTTAATGCAAAGTTTTCTAAAGGAGGAGATGACTATGCAATGATGCGTGAGGTGATGACTCGTCGCTTTCATGAAAAATCTTCTATTAAAGAAAAACCTGATTTACTTATTATTGATGGTGGTATTGGGCAATTTCGTGCTGTAACACAAATTCTTGATGTTATGAGAATTGACATACCCGTTATTGCAATTGCTAAAGGTAAAGATCGTAACGCAGGCAATGAAACATTTTTTACCCGTCAAAACATAAAAGGATTCAAAATTGCAAATAAGGATTTATTGTATTTTATTGAGCGTTTGCGAGATGAGGCTCATAGATTTGTCATTACAAGTCATAGAAAGCGAAGAGAGAAAATATACGCTGTTAACCCAAAATAGACAACTCATCATTATACTTTAAAATTAATAATTTGAGGGAATATTTGAGCATTATATCACATTTCTTACATCTGCGTTGCATATAGTAGAAAGTGCATTCACTCATGTCCGTGAAAATTCTTTATTTTTTAATTTTTCTACATACTGGTCAAGCTCTTGCTTAACAACACCACTCAAAATATACATTCCAATTAAATTAGGAATTGCCATTGAAAGAAGTAGTAGATCGGAGAAATTAATAATTAACGCAATATCATTCAGCATTCCACCCAAAAATACAAATAAGCAAAAAATTACATAAAATACCTTTACTGATTTATCTCCAAAAATATATTGCCATGCTCTTTCTCCATAATAACTCCATGTTATCATGGTTGAGTATGCAAATAATGCAACGGCAACTGAAAGAACTATTGGGAACCAATCAAAAACTGTAGCAAATGCCTTGCTTGTTAGCAATACACCGGTAACGGAACCGCTATCTTTATAAACACCAGTAATGGTAATAATAATTCCAGTAAAGAAACAAATGACAACTGTGTCCACAAAAGGCTCAAGCAATGCAACGCAACCTTCTCTAGCCGGCTCTTTTGTTTTAGCAGCAGAATGCACAATTGCCGCCGACCCAAGACCTGATTCGTTTGAAAATGCCGCCCTTTTAAACCCGTTAACCATTACGCCAATAATGCCACCGCCCACGGCATGCCCATTAAAAGCATCTGTGAACATCACTGTAAAAGCAGATCCAATATTTTCAAAATTAACGGCTATGATCACCGATCCAGCAATAATGTAAAGAGCCGCCATAAATGGAACTATTGCCTCTGTCACAACGGCAATTCTTTTCACGCCACCAATTAATACCACCCAAACAAGAAAAGTTATACCTAATGAAAGAAGTAATCGTGATAAATCATTGTTAGCACTGAATGTATTGCTAATGATTGTAACGGTTTGATTAGACTGAAACATATTACCCGCACCAAGAGTGCCTAAAATACAGAAAATAGCAAAAGTTATAGCAAGAACTTTACCAAGTCGTGGTAAATTCTTTGCAGCAAGCCCATCTTTTAAATAATGAAATGCACCACCTGAAACTTTTCCATTTTTATCAAATTTGCGATATTTTTGCCCAAGTGTAACTTCCGCAAACTTTGCAGACATACCAAAAAATCCCGCAATAACCATCCATACAACAGAACCTGGTCCACCAAGAGTCACAGCTATTGCAACTCCACCAATGTTACCAAGTCCAACCGTTGCTGAAACTGCCGAACAAAAAGCCTGCATATGTGTTACCTCACCTGGGTCTGTATCTTTTGAGTATTTACCCCTTACAACGGCAATAGCATGACCAAACATTCTAAAGTTCACAAATCTCAATTTCAAAGTAAAAAATAACCCTCCAGTAATTAACCACAACACTAAAACAGGAAAATGAAATACTTTGTAAAATAGAATGCTACTCATGCAGTTTATTATACCGTGAAAAAACATTATAGGAATTTCTGTAATTAATTGCCAAGTCCATGCATCAATAAATGTATGCACGCCCAAAGTAAGCAACAACAGACAAAACAATTGAATTACATAGCCTTTGCGTACAATGTGCATCATATAGCTTCAGTAGGTTACATTATACACTGTATATAATTATATTATTTTGCAAGCTATTTTTGTAAGCTAAACATAAGAAAAAACTATTAGCCATAGATAATCTTATGGATAATCAAGTATGTTAATACCATTTTAGCTATTTATCATTACCAAACATTTTCCACATAATAATAGCTGCTGCTGCCGAGACATTTAAACTTCCAATTTGCGTGTTTATATTAATAGCTGCAAAAACATCACATGTTTTTCGAATACTTGGTTTAATGCCATTTTCTTCATTTCCAAACACTACAATGCTTTTTGAAGATTGAAACTGTTGACTAATATGTGTAATACTTTCACCGTTTGCATCCGTTCCAATTACCCAAAAACCTTCTTTTTGTAAATTACTCAGCGTTCTATCTAAATTGACAACCTTGCATAGTTTTATAAGCTCAATCCCACCAGAGGAAAGTTTTGCTATTGCTGGGTTATTGGCAATGTCGGGCATTTTGTCTTTTGTATAAATAACCGCATCCACACCAAATGCTACCGCAGAACGCAATATTGCTCCAATATTTCCAACATCATGCACACCATCCAATGCTATAATTTTTTTCATTGGCAGCAGTTCATGTTCATGAATTTCCTTAACAGCACTTGTAATACATACAAATCCATTATGCATTGGAGAAACTTTATTCAATGCTATAACAGTTGTTATTTTAACCTTACTATGCAATACCTTTGGGATTAAATCCAAAGATTTTTTTTCTACAATGAATACCGTTGTTATGTCATTTGGGTTGCGCTTTTTACAGGCAAGAAGAACAGCATGTTTCCCGTATATTGTTGCATCTCCCATACTTATTTATGATCTTCAATTAGAATGTCAACATTAGTAATATTATTACCTTCGAAGAAAGTCAAGAGGGAAATCAAAGTCCCAGATGCGGAGTTGTGATCAGGAATAATAATAACCTTGTTATTATTTGTTATAGATGTTAACAATGCTGCTTTTACTTCAGAAATATTGAGATATTTTTCCTTACCAACGGCAAATTTACCGTTTGCAAATATTGTAACTTTAATTGGGCTATCATCCTTGGCTTCATTATTAAATGAAGGGTCGGATTTAGGAAGCTTGACAGGGTAAACATGCTGTGCAACGTTTGCGGTCAAAATAAAAAATATCAATAATATAAATGTGATGTCAATCATAGGAGTCATATCCACAATAAGATCGTCCTTCCAGTGTGATTTTTTACGATGAAATTTAATCATTGTGATTGTAGTCAATAGAAATATTTTTCTCATTCAGTATGTAAACATACGTCTGAATTCTTGCATTTATATAGCTATTGAAGAATACATTAATGCCAATCGATGGCATTGCAATAGAAAGACCCAAGGCGGTAGTATACAATGCTTCACGCAACCCTTCGGATATTAACGCAGGTGTTACAGGTGAGTTTGCCTCTGATATAGAGCCAAAAATTGCAATCATTCCTAAAATTGTACCAAAAAGCCCAAGCATTGGAGAAATAACGCTAATAAAACGAATTAATATTAAACCTTTAGAAAGTAGTGCGTCAACTCTTTCTACCTCTTGTGTAACATGCGCTTCACGAATGTTAATAGGTTTTTGTTTTTCGTCATCCAGTGTTTGCAATAAACCTGATAGTAGGGCATCTTTGTTTTTTTGTGGGTATGCAATGAAAAGGAAATATATTCTTTCTATGGTAATAACACTCACCACAAACGCACAAATGAATAAGATAAATCCAGCTTTTCCAAATTGAAAAAAAAATTCCAACATACTATTTTATGCTATATTTAATGAGAGTTATCAATGATGAGCATTATCAAATGTCAATTAATTTATGTAAATCTATAATTTATACTTGCTTATGTATCATTACTATGTTAGCATAAATTATATATATAAATATATTATGCAAGAGAAAGAGAAAGACACAGCAAGGCAAAGTAAGATGGCAGCTCTATATCAAGAGTTAAAAAGTGATAGTATGCAGTTTTCATTAAATAATACATTCAATATTGTTGTAAATGGCAAAGAAACTGATGTTAAAATAGGTGCTGGAAGCGCTGATGGTGTAATGGATAATAGAAACGCTGATGAAAGTAATACATTAACTGGTGAAGCTGCAAAGGCTAATGTAGAGCTTGAACTTATAAATACTTTATTGGATTTCGAAGGTTATAAAATGATGACCACAATGGCGGAGGCAGCGGCGGCAGCGAGGGCAAAGGAAAAGACACAGGGCAAGATACCAGCTTATGCTCGACATACTCAATCATCAATATCACACCAAAGAGGCAATGCTCGCGCTACACCCATGTTTAAATTGTTGGAATATTATCGTGGAAGAAAAGAAAATGGGCCGAATATTACCGATGCACAATTGTTCCAAACTGTCCGTAATACACACGACACAGAACAAAATGTAAGACGTTCCAGTGATGTTATACAAGGGGCGCAAGCCAGCCTAAATAATTTGAGAAGCGCTTTAAGTAATAAGAGGTTTATGTCGGCATCGCAGGGATTCGATAGTATTATGTATGACACAAGGGAAAGGAGGCCGAAAAAGAAAAATAAAGGGATAGGGGCAATGGTAAAGGAAATGGTAACGGAAAGTGTAAACCTAAGGAAACAGATAATATCAGATGCAGATAAACAAAAGAACAATATAATATCAGACACCAGACTAAACTTTACAGAAAAACAAAGACAAGTAAGTGAAATCAATGCAAAAACAGAAATGCAATTAGACGAAATCAAGGCAAAAAAAGAAAGGAAATTAGACGAAATCAAGGCAACAATAAACAATGCAAAAAGACCTGAAACATCGCACGAACGTCCGCTAGCAAGACCAGGAAATACTGGGCGAATACAACAACAACAACGGATATTA
>CAJQOT010000045.1 GCA_905480015.1 uncultured Rickettsiales bacterium
TAATTAACAATGAAAATTAAGAGTATACTAACAATTGCCCTTACAAAGCGAGTATTGCGTGCAATTGAAAAAATCATCAATTTACGATGCTCAATCAAAGGAGGGGACAATATTCCAAAATTTGATTCAATCATATTTGCACCTAATCATTTTACAAGGTTTGAAACATTCCTTCTACCATATTTTTTGAATAAAATTTCCGATTTAAAATTCTCTCGCTCTCTTGCAGATTCATCATTGTTTACTTCTATGCTAGGAAAGTATTTGCGTAATTTAAAAACAATGTCAATTCACGACGAAAATCGAGATGAAACAATTATTTCTGACCTTGCAGAACACAAGTATAATTGGGTTATATACCCAGAAGGAAAAATGGTAAAAGATAAACACAGAGAGACATATAGTGGAATTTTTAAAAGTCGCCTCAGCATTAAAACAGGAACGGCAGTGCTTGCAATGAAAGCAGAATTTGTGCGTCAAGAACGAGGTGGGGATCATCGTGTTTGCATTGTTCCAACAACAATTAGCTACACTCCAATACACCCAAAGAACAATAAAATTCTTTCTATTGCTAAAAAGTTTGCTAAAGCAATTCCTAAAAGATTAGAGGAGGAGTTATTGGTAGAGGGGTCTCTTTTATTAAATTCCCATATTATCATTCATTTTCATCGACCAGTTTACATTATTGATTACATAAAGAAAGACTTATATATTAACAGATTATTCAACTCCACGAAAGAAGGTCATGAAAAAAGTAAAATATCAAAATATCGCATTCCAATTGCAATAAAAATTGCAGATGAAATGTATAAACATACACAAATTACCCATGAACATATTATTTCTCTATTGCTGTATAATGCAAACAAAAGTAATGGCATAAAAAGAGAGGACTTAAAAATTTTATTGATTGCCTGCGTTCTTGAATTGCGAAAACATTCAAATATAAAAGAATTTAGTGCAAATATCAGTGGTAACAAACTATTTCTTTACGCCATTGCAGGCGAAGAAAGTATTGATAACTTTTTAACGCTATTGCAAAAGCAAAAATTAATTCATATTCACCATACGCATATAATGCTAACAAAAAAATTCTTTTCTAATTACGACTTCAATACAGTTCGTGTAGAAAATATATCAAAAATATTTCTTAACGAAATTAATTATTTTATGAACACCAATGAAGTTGCAAAGGTAGTTTTAAAAATGAAAAATATTGATATTGTAAAAATATGCTTTGCAGGTATTGAAGAATATTATATACATCAACATAGTATAACATACAACCCCGTTCATTCAATTAAAGTGCAATGCGGAAAGCCACGATTGATTATGGGGAGGAATGATATGGCTGTATTGTTAATTCATGGGTATAAATCATCTCCACGAGAGATGAATAACATAGCAGAATTTCTAAACACAAATGGAGCAAACTGTTACAATGTTCGCATGGAAGGGCATGGAACATCACCGTTTGATATGGCAAATACAACACATGAGGATTGGATATCGTCATGTGAGGTGTCATATAATATTTTACATCATGCATTTGCAAATGTAAATGTGATTGGGTTTTCAACGGGCGGTCTTGTTGCAATGCAAATTGCTTCAAAATATCAAGTTCGCACGTTAACGCTTATTAGTAGTGCAATGGAATTGTGTGATATACGCTTTAGATATGTTAAGTTGGCAACTTTGTGGAGCGATATTGCTTCGAAGTTTTCAAAAACACACACAGGGTATATTCAGGATAAACCTGCCTATGAAGATACTAATTACTCGATTAATCATTATTCATGTATGGCTGAGCTTGCATGTCTTATGGAGAAATGCAAAGATGATATGTATAAAATTACAAGCGATACACTAATTATACAAGGCAATCAAGACCCGGTTGTTCACCCAAGAAGTGCAAATATTATTTACGAAGGTGTGAAGTCTAAGGTAAAAATTTTAAAGATGATAGATTCCGATGAACATGTTATTACTCGTGGAGATGAATTTAAAAAAATTAAAGATATTATTGGTGGGTTTTTATTGTGATTTAACAAGATAATTTGTATTAGAATCTTGTACTAATAGTACTTTTGGTATGTGTCCAATGGCATTTTGTTGTTGAACAAGGGCAAATGCACAAATAATAATTCTATCGCCTTTTTGCACTTTCCTTGCCGCCGCTCCGTTAATGCAGAATTCTCCTTTTTTTAAAACTGGAACAGCATATGTAGAGAACCTTTCACCATTATTTATGTTATATATTTCAACTTTTTGGTATGGTACAATTTCGGCTTCTTTTAGAATTGCTTCATCAATAAAAATCGATCCTTCGTAAGCGAGTTCGCTGTCTGTGACGATTGCTCTATGAATTTTTGAATGTAAGATTTCTATTTGCATGTTGATAATTTAATATACCATTTCCCCTTCCTCATCGAATGTTTGAAAATCTCCATTTTCCTCTATACTTTCCCCTTCCTCATTATTAAGCATTGTATTATCAAGGGCAAAAATATTGAATTCAAAAGATAACGCTATTACACAAAAGTAAAGCAAATATTTCATATTATATAGATTTAATTATTTTTTTATACATAAAGTTTTGAAGAACCTCTGGAATTGCAATTGTTCCATCTTCATTTTGATAATTTTCTAAAATTGCGACAATAGTTCTGCCAATTGCTAAACTTGAACCGTTTAATGTGTGTAGAAATGTTGTTTCTTTTTGCCCTGCTTTTTTATAACGAGCCATCATTCTTCGTGCTTGAAAAGATCCAGTATTAGAGATAGACGAAATTTCACGGTATTTATTTTGTGATGGCAGCCAAACTTCGATATCATAAGTTTTTTGAGCTGTGGCGCCGATGTCCCCACTACATAGCGTTACAACGCGGTATGGTAGTTTAAGTTTTTGTAGAATATTTTCAGCAGTTAAAAGCATTTTTTCGTGCTCCTGTGTAGAGGCATCTTCGCTGGCAATGGTGACAAGCTCAACTTTTAAAAATTGGTGCTGACGAATCATGCCAATGGTGTCTTTTCCAGAAGACCCTGCTTCACTTCTAAAGCATGGCGTACATGCTGTAAAGCGAAGTGGGAGTTCGTGTTCTTGTATAATTTCCCCTGACACTATGTTAGTAAGTGGAACTTCTGATGTTGGAATAAGGTATCGTCCATCGGTGGTTTTGAAGAAGTCCCCTTCAAATTTTGGTAGCTGTCCTGTGTTGAAAAATGCTTCTGCGTTTGTTAAAAATGGTGGAGAGATTTCCTCATATCCATTTTCTGCATTATGTTCAAGCATAAAGTTTTTTAGTGCTCTTTCAAGGCGGGCGATGTCTCCTTTTAAATATACAAATCTTGAGCCAGAAAGTGTAGATGCGGTTTTGAAATCCATTTGTTTTAAATTTACTCCAAGGTCGTTGTGAGCTTTTGGGATAAAATTAAAAGTGCGTGGAACTCCCCATTTTTTAATTTCAATGTTATTTTCCTCACTTTCACCGTTGGGAACGCTTTCCTCTAAAATATTTGGCAAGGTAGAAAGAATTTGATGTATTTCTTCTTCAGTTTTATTTCTCTCTTCAAGTAATTGTGGAAGTGTTTCTTTTATATAATTAGATTCTTCTAAAAGTGTTGTGGCATCTTGCTTTTGTGCTTTTATTATACCAATTTCTTTTGCAATTTTATTGCGTTTTGCTTGAAGAGTTTCAGAGGTTGTGATTAAATCTAACCTTTTATTTTCCAGCGTTTCAAGAATAGCAAAGTTAAATTCAAAGCTCCTTTTTTTAAATGAGTCTATAAAGGGTTGTTTATTTTGTAAAAACCATTTGGCATTAAGCATATTGTAGTGTATATATGTGTGAAGTATATTTTATAGAAAAAATATAGTCAAGTTTTTTGTCTATGCAATTAATTATTAAAGAATTCCTTCAAAGAGCTAAGAGATTTTTTGCAGCTTTCAATGGATACTTCCTCTCCGTTGATGCAAATAGATTTCCCTGATGTGAAGCCAAGCTGTGTGTAAATAATATTAGATTCTACCGCAAAATTAATAAATTCCATACTATTCCCCTTTGAAACAGTGCAGATGTATCGTGCATTGCTTTCGTTAAACAAAAGCGTTGTTAAATCTACTTCTGAAAGGTGATAGAGGTTGATATTTGCTCCAATATTACCACGGACGCACATTTTTGTAAGAGCAGTTATTAGCCCCCCATGGGAGATATCTACACAAGAAGAAAGTATACGTTTTGCAATTGCCTGTTGTAGAAATTCACCAGTGTGCTTCTCAAGAGAAAGATCGACTGGTGGCATTGCTCCGCCTTTGGTGTTCTCACAAACTTCTGCATAAGTGGAATTTGTTAGGTGATACCCAACCTCCCCAATTAAAAATATATGCTCTTCTTCATTTAAAATTGTATTTGATATGGCTTTTGTGTAATCTTGTATAATACCTACCATTCCAATTGTTGGTGTTGGATTAATTGATTTTCCATCAGTTTCATTATAAAGCGAGACATTTCCAGAGACAATGGGAGTGTTTAAAAACTTTCCTGCTTCAGAAATTCCTTCAATAGATGCCTTAATTTGCCCCATCACTTCTTCTTTTAGAGGGTTACCAAAGTTCAGGCAATTTGTTATTGCAAGGGGTTTTCCACCTGTTGCACAAATGTGACGATAGCTCTCCACAACAGCATGCCTTGAGCCTTCGCATGGGTTTGCAAGAACAAACTTCGGCGTACATGTAGATGACACAACAATAGCCTTTTGTGTTGTGTATTTTATTTCCTTTGTTTCGGCATTGTGAAGAAAGTTAAGTGCTCCACAACCTTTTTTTGAGAGCATTATTTGCGAAAGCATAAAGTTTTTATTACTTTCCTCTTTTTCAATAATGTCATATTCCTTACCATAGCATACAACACCTGCTTGGGTTCCACATGCTAAAACTGCACGGTTTTGTACTCCACTATCGTATTTTTCATAAATAAATTCCTTACTTGCAATGTTTGGAGAGGAAAGAATTTGCAATAATGATGAAATAATTTCATTCTGTGTAATTTTGGGTGATGTAATTTTGATTTCTTCGTCAACTTTTAAAATGCTTGGGCGGTCATGAATTGGAGAATTGCTTGTAATTGGCTCAATTGGAATGTCGCAAACAGTGATGTTATTTTCTTTGATTATAAGATTTTTAGTGTTGGTAATTTTTCCAATAATGGCAAAATCAAGATCCCATTTTTCAAAAACTTTTCTTGCCTCTTCTTCTTTGCCTTTCTTAACAACAATTAACATTCTCTCTTGGCTTTCAGAAAGCATAACCTCGTAAGCATTAAGGTTGTTGGCTCTTTTAGGTACTGCATTAAGGTTAAGTTCAATACCAGTTCCACCTTTTTCTGCCATCTCAACAGATGAACACGTTAAGCCTGCGGCACCCATATCTTGAATTGCAAGAACGCAGTCTGTTTGCATAAGTTCAAGACATGCTTCAATTAGAAGTTTTTCTACGAAGGGATCTCCAACTTGAATGGTAGTTTTAGATGTTTTACTTTGCCCAGAGAATGAATCTGATGACATTGATGCCCCACCAACGCCGTCCCTTCCTGTTTTATTTCCAACATAAATTACATTAGCACCAACAAAAGATGCAGCAGAGTAGAAGATTTTATCTTTCTTTGCAATGCCAACTGCCATTGCATTCACTAAATTATTTCCGTTGTAACTTTCATCAAATGTACATTCACCGCCAACCATTGGAACACCAACACAGTTACCATAGTATGAAATACCGCTCGTCACACCTTTCATTAGGCGTTTTGTATTTTCGTTATGAACGCCTCCAAACCTTAAAGAATTCATATTTGCAATTGGCTTTGCTCCCATGGTGAAGATGTCTCGTAAAATTCCACCTACGCCCGTTGCAGCACCGGAAAAAGGCTCAATAAAAGATGGATGATTATGGCTTTCCATTTTAAAAATTATAGCGTCGTCTTCTCCTCCGTCAATAATGCCTGCGTTTTCACCTGGTCCACAAATAACTTGCTCGCCCTTTGTATGCATATTTTTTAAGTGGAGACGAGTCGTTTTATATGAACAGTGTTCACTCCACATTGCAGAAAAAATACCAAGTTCCACCAAGTTTGGCTCCCTGCTTAAAATGTTTTGAATTTTAGTATAATCTTCTTGTGTTAATTTATGTTGTTGAAGAAGTTGGTGCGTAATTTTTACTTTATACATATTGATAATTGTACTTTGAATGCAAAACACAAAGAAATGAATGAAATGTCAATTTTTTTTATACCAAAAAATATATGTTGATATTAATATAAATGTATGTTATTGTAATAACATAATTATTGTACAAGGCAATATGAATAATACAACTAACAAAACACAAACACAAAAATCAACTAACAAAACACAAACACAAAAATCAACTAACAAAACACAAACACAAAAATCAACTAACAAAACACAAACACAAAAATCAACTAACAAAACACAACAATCTATATCGCCACCTTTGACACCTATTGATAAGGTAATGGAGACACTTAAAGAAAAGTTTGATAGTGAATATAAGCAGTATTGCGACGAAGAAAATACAGGTACAAAAAGACAATTATTCCTTCAACTACAAAGGGAATGGCATACAGATAAAATTAAGAGTAATATTGATCGTTACGATGAATATGATGATGCGGAGCAAAAGGTGATGTATAATTATTTTAAAAAATGCACGCAGAATATAAATGCAGCAAAAGAAAAAGCAGAAAAAGAAAAAGCAGCAAAAGCAGAAAAAGCAGCAAAAGAAAAAGCAGCAAAAGAAAAAGCAGAAAAAGCAGAAAAAGCAGCAAAAGCAGCAAAAGAAAAAGCAGAGCAAAACAAAGTAAGGCTAGAATGTATATTTAACGAATTCGTTAATGACATACTAAATCAAGTCAAACGCAGTGTTCAATACCGCCAAGAAAAAATAGTCGAAGTCTTGCAGTTGCACAAACAAGGTACACCAATTACAAAAGACATGCAAGAAACATTCAGAGATATACTAGCAAATCTAGCAACAGCAGAAAAAGAAAAAGCAGCAAAAGAAAAAGCAGCAAAAGCAGCAAAAGCAGGACAAGCAAATCCAAACGGCATGCCCATTTTCAATCGAAAGGCAGTTCCACGGCCGACATGTGTGCAGATTCCGAATCCAGAAGGTGCTAGTAATGTTAGTGCGCCACCTGTTAAAACAGCAACGCGGCATCCAGTGGGTAAAGGTCATAAAGGTCCTTCCGAATATCAAGGAGGATACAATGTCCGATAAAGATACAACATTAATGAGTAGGCACAAAAGGGAGGAAACGGCAAATAAGATTTATGTTTGCAATAATTTGCCCTTTTGTCGCAGGCTGTATAAGGTTTTTTCTAGATCTTACAAAGCAAAAATTGGATTTATCTCATTATTATATTTCGTTGACACTATACAGTAGTTCAAGTGAAAAGTGGATATTTGCTAATACATTTATATAAAAATAAAAACTGTTTGACTTTTATTAAATATTTGTTATTTCTTAAAAAAGACTGAATTATTTTATATATAGCGTTATGCCACTTAATCTTAAAAGCATAGATATAGAAATTCACAATGCTATTGTTAAAGAAAATCAACGCCAAGAAGAAGGTATTGAATTAATAGCATCGGAAAACATTGCCTCAAAGGCCGTCATGGAAGCACAGGGATCGGTGATGACAAACAAGTACGCGGAGGGGTATCCAAATAAAAGGTATTACGGCGGGTGTGAAAACATGGATACAATCGAAAGCCTCGCGATTGATCGTCTAAAAAAGCTTTTTGAATGTAATTTTGTAAATGTTCAGCCTCATTCAGGTGCGACGGCAAACCAATGTGTTTATTTTGCATTTATAAAACCGGGTGATACCATAATGGGCCTTGCTTTAGATTGTGGTGGACACTTAACGCATGGTGCAAAAATGACTCAATCTGGTAAGTGGTTTAATTCAGTTGAATACCGTACAAATGACAATGGATTAATAGACTACGATCAATTAGAAAAGCAAGCTATTGAAGTGAAGCCAAAGCTTATTGTTGCGGGCACTTCATCTTATTCTCGTATAATAGACTGGAAGCGTTTTCGTGAAATTGCAGATAAAGTTGGTGCAATTTTAATGGTTGATATGGCGCATGTTGCGGGACTTGTTGCTGGTAGACAATATCCCAATCCACTTCCTTATGCAGACGTTGTAACTTCTACAACTCATAAAACATTAAGGGGCCCAAGGGGTGGAATTATTCTTTGGAACAATGAAGAATATACAAAAAAAATTAATTCTGCGGTTTTCCCAGGAATGATTGGTGGACCTTTGATGCATGTTATTGCGGCGAAGGCAGTTTGCTTTGGTGAGGCATTACAACCTTCGTTTAAGAAGTATGCTGAAGATGTTGTTAATACCGCGAAAATTCTTTCAAAGACTCTAATAGAAAAAGGCTTGAATGTGATAACAGGTGGAACGGATTGCCACCTGCTTGTTGTAGATTTAACGCCGTACGGTGTCACGGGTAAAGATGCAGAAAAACTTCTTGAAATGGCACACCTTACATGCAATAAAAACGCTATCCCGAACGACCCTGCTGGCCCTTTTATTTCATCTGGAATTAGGCTTGGAACTTCCGCCGGTGTAACGAGAGGATTCGGCGAAAAGGAGTTTGTGCAAATTGGTTTATGGATTGCAGAAGTTTTATTAAAAAGAGATAATAATACCATTAAAATTGTGGGTGATGAGGTAAAGGAGTTGTGTAAAAAATTCCCAATTTATTCATAAAATATGAACCATATTATGGCATCTTTTAGCGATGCTAGCGAGATGAACCAAAGGGTTTTATTCGGCATTATGATGTTATTTGCATTTGGTTTGCCGTTGATTATTGGCGGATCTCCATTTGTTGTATTATTGCTTTTGTTAGCGGTGTTGTCTGCAAGTGAATATTCCGTCATTACGGGTAAACCGCATACAATGGTTTTAGTGTTTATTGTGTTAGAGTGCGTTTTGTTTTATTTGCTTCGTCAGTCTGATGGTGGTTTGCAAAAAGTTATGTTTGTGGTGTTTGTAGTGGCTATTTTCGATACAATCGCATATTTTTCGGGTAAGGTGTTTGGAAGGCATAAGCTGTGTCCTACTATATCACCAGGTAAAACAATAGAAGGTTTTATAGGCGGAATAGTAGGAGTTCTGATATTTTCAGTGCCTTTGCATTTTATTTTATTTGTGAAGGTTCATATGGCCTTTCATCTTATTGTGGTATTGGTATTGGCGGTGTTGTCTCAAATTGGAGATATACTTGAGTCAGCATTTAAGCGTAGGCACAATGTAAAAGATTCTAGCAATCTTATTCCTGGGCATGGGGGAGTTCTTGATAGATTTGATGGATATATTTTGGTTGTTCCTATATTTTATGTGATGACTATATTTATTAACTTTTTTTAGGAAGATGATTACTGGTGTACATACAGCAATAATAATGCCATTTTCTAGTGGGAAAATTGACTATGATAAACTAGATCAAATTCTTACATTTCAAAATAACAATGGTATTGATGGTATTGTTTTGCATGGAACAACGGGTGAATCTCCAACTATTATGCATGAAGAATTTATTGAGTCTACAAACTATGTTTTAAAAAATTGGGCAGAAAGACTACATATTACCGTTGGTGTCAGTAACAATTCAACAGATGTTGTTTTAAAAAATTGTGATAGCTTAACATTGCAACCGCATGCTTTTCTTGTAACTCCACCAAGCTATTCTAAGCCTACGCAAGAAGGAGTATTTCAGCATTTTAAGGCAATTGCACAAAATACACAAGTTCCGATAATTGCGTATAATGTGCCTGCTCGTACAGCTTCTGATATACTTCCAGAAACACTACTGCGTATGGTTGATGAGTTGCCAAATATTGTGGCAATTAAAGATGCAACATCTTCGTTTGCTCGTCTTGCACAAGAGCAATATCTTTTAAGAAACATAAAAAGAGATTTTTCATTATTAACTGGCGATGATATCACCGCACTGCATTTTTTACTTTCGGGGGGAAATGGTATAATTTCAGTTGTGAGTAATATTGTCCCTGCTATAGTGCTAAAAATGCTAAACCTTTCTTCGCATGGAAGCAATGTAAAGGAGGCATATGATGTATATTTTCAGATATATAATTTAATAAATCTCTTATTCATTGAGTCAAACCCTATGCCAGTAAAGTATGCAATGTATCGCATGGGTCTTTGCAAGCTTGAATACCGTCTGCCAATGTGTGATCCAAGTAAAGAGCTTATGTATAACATTGATAAAGAGCTTGAAAGGTTGCATTTAATTTAAAAAATGAAAATATTATTCATACCATTTTTAACACTATTATTATTGTGCTCTGTGTCGTGTCGTACAAAGTACGATACAGGAAACGCAATAGAAATTCTACCTTCTAGTGAAATATTTCCAGATTACCGGTTAAGTGATGTCAAAATAGAACTCGATAACACGGATCATGTGGTAAATATTAATGAATATAAAACGGAAGTACTTTATAAAATACCAAAGTCTGCAACCGATACATTATACAATGATGGCTTTCTTTATTTAACAACGCCACATGAACTTATTATAGTAAATCTTGAAAGCAGTGAAAATGTGTATGTGCGACATGATGTTGAAGATGGAAATATTGCAGTGTCGGGTAATTTGGTTATGGTGTATGATATTTTGGGGAACTTTACATTATTTGATACAAAGACAAAGAAAAATGCTTGGAGCAATACTTTGAATATTGAAGGGCTTGCTTCAAGGTTTGTATGTAATGATAAAAAACAGAAATGCTACGCATTAGATGTGCATGGAAATGTTATAACTGTCGACTATCAATACCATATAAAGGACATAAAAAAAGTATTTCAAAAACAAAATATTATATTAAACCACTTGTATGAACCTTTAATTGTGGATGATAAAGTAATTTTTGCAATAGGTAATTCTCGTTTTGGAGTTTATGATATTGTAAAAAATCAATTGGTGGCGGAAAGCTCGTTTGTTGATGAAGAGACATCATCATTGTTTGACATAAACCTTGTGAATAAAATTTATGAAGGTGGGAAACATATTGTTGTATCACATATTCATGGATCATTTGCATTTAGCATGCTGTATGGAAGGCAACTATGGATTAAAGATTTCATTTTTCATCACGGCTTTATAGCAAATAATTATATAATATTCCTTGAAGAAGGTACAAAAAAACTTATGTCTGTACACCTTGACAGTGGCGAGGTTAAGTGGATGAAGGATATTGATTTTTTGCCAATTGAAATTGATATTACATATGGAAAGGAAATTGTTATACTAGAAAGAAATGGTATTCATACTTTTGATGTTGAAACTGGAAAAATGATATCATATAAAAAATTGAATATGCATAAAATGAAATATGCATTTGTTTATAATCATGAATTGTATTACACCGCTAAAGGAAAATTATATCGGATAAAATGAATAGAATACATACACATTTACAAAAATTTGTTGAAAAATTTAAGGGCATTGAAGAGAAGATGGAAGACCCTAGTCTTTCGCATGAGCAAATCATAGAGCTTTCAAAAGAAAGAGCAGAGTTAGTTGATATTGTGCAAACAGCAAATGAGCGTGAGGACACTCTTAAACAAATTGAGGAATCTAATGAAATAATAAACCAAGAAGAAGATGGAGACCTTATAGATATGGCAAAGGCAGAATTATGCGATCTTAAACTCAAAATACATGAAATTGACGAAAGGCTAAAAATTCTTTTAACACCAAAAAACAAAGAAGACAAAAAGAATGCTATTATTGAAATTCGTGCAGGAACAGGGGGCGACGAGGCAGCACTTTTTGTTGGGTCACTTTATAAAATGTATGTAAGGTATGCAGAAAACCAAGGGTGGCGTGTGGAAACTATTGATGTTTCTTCAAGCGATGTTGGTGGATACAAGGACATATCTTTGCTTATTGCCGGAAAAGATGTATTCATGAGAATGAAGTTTGAGTCGGGTGTGCATCGTGTTCAAAGGGTTCCAGAAACAGAAAGTTCCGGAAGAATTCATACAAGTGCGGTAACAGTCGCAGTTATGCCAGAGGCGGAAGATGTAGATGTAAACATTCTACCAAATGATATTAAAATTGATGTATTTAGGGCATCTGGTGCTGGTGGTCAACATGTAAATACAACGGAATCCGCAGTAAGAATTACCCATTTAGGGACAGGCATTGTTGTGAATTGCCAAGATGAGCGTTCGCAATTAAAAAACCGTGATAAGGCAATGAAGATGCTGCGATCGAAAGTTTATGAGCGAATGCTTGATGAACAAAATAAGGCATCTTCCGAAGAAAGAAAAAGCCAAATTGGTAGCGGAGACAGAAGCCAAAGAATTAGAACATATAATTTTCCTCAAAGTAGAATTACCGATCATCGTATTTTGCTAACGCTCTATAAGTTGACTGAAATCCTTGATGAGGGAAGAGTAGACTACCTAACAGATGAACTAATGCGAGAAGAATTCAGGCGTTATTTACTGGAAGAGTAGTCATCGTTTATCTGCGAAAAAAAGATTTTACATGTATATGGACAATTTGCTATCTCTAGCTTGGGCGTTTTGTATGCGTTTAATATGATATTTTTGTTTAACTCACCCTGTTTTACTAAAAAATGATATCATATTTTACATGAAATATCAAGGTTTCTTTAAAAATAACAAAACAGTTTTGTCGCTCACTTCTTTTTTTAGTACAATGTCTAGAATGTCTGCGATTTTCTCCTCAATGTTTGATTTCCTATTATGTAATTCAAGAATAAGAGTTCCACTTTCTTTGAGTGAATTTGTTTTAAGGTTATTGAGTGTTTTAAGTATTTGTGATTGTGCCGCTATATATGGTGGGTCTATGAAGATAAAGTCAAATTCTTCTTTAATTTTTGCATGCGGGAAGAATCCGACTCTTGCATTATAATTAATTTTAAGTTTTTCAGCATTTTTGTGTATTTGGAAAATATTGTGTTCTTCTGAATCAATAAATGTAACTGACGATGCCCCCCTAGAAAGGAATTCGAAGCCAACAGCACCAATACCGCAGAACCCATCAAGAACATTGCAGCCATTAATTTCAGATTGTACAATAGGGTTGGATGCTAGTATATTAAAAAGAACGTTTTTTGTGTATCCCGTTGTGGGGCGAAGGTGTTCGTTATTAAGTTGTGTTGATGAAACATGAAGCCTTCTACCTTTTAGAGTCCCAGATATTATATGCATAAAATGTAATGATGTAATGAATTGCATTGTGCAATATTTTGAATATATTAAATATGTCAAGAAAATCAAAGTTAATGCTTGAAAATTATAAGCAATGTTATTCTATTTCATAATAGAGTTTGACAAGATTAATGTTTATACTGATTTTTATTTTAATATCATTAGGTGTTTTTGCAGGCCGTGAAGCATCTTCACCTCCTTACCCAGATTTGCCCAAAGATTACACGATTGAACAGCAGGCAACTCCGTGCATAATGCCACTGGATCAACATTGGAAGTTTACTGCTGTGGCGTATAACCCTCAGTACGATGATGAAGGACAGCTTACATCTTACGGCAAAACTGACAGCGTTGTTATTGGTGAAAATTTTCAAGATTCTTCTCCTCAATTCAACAGTACTATTCCAAATGGTTGGACTGCACATGATACCGTTTTTAAAGTGGAGTGTAAAAAAGGTTCTTATGTATCAAATGTTAGTGGTGTAAATACTAATTATATAGACCAACAATATTTTATGGCAAGGTGTGTGAGTGGGTATTTAAAGGTATGTCATAATGATTACGATGCCAATATGGCAAAGTATTATACAAAGTATAGCGGAACACATAAATCATGTTTGCAGTCACAAAAATCTACAATGGTAGAGTGCCGTAAAATGTGCGATGTAACACGCCTACATAAAGACACAGACTACAATATTACTTTCAAAAGTGATATTCATACAGTGAATGATTTCATTGGTATGGACATTAATGGTGAGCCTATCAATATAACATATCATTATAAACCTCCACAAAACAATATTAATGTTCAGTGTACTGGTGATCATAAGTTAGCTCATTCAACAAAGACTTACATTGGCGAGAGAAACAGCGTACCATTGTATGATATTAAAAAATTTATAGACTTTACCGTGCATTGCCATAAAGATGGTTACATAACTTACCCAGTAGATGACCGAGATCGAAGTGTATGTTTAGAAGGGTACGCGTGTGTAGTTCCATCTGATGATGCAAATAGAAGATTTGGCGTATATAGAAATGGAAAATGGGTATGGGTACCAAAAACTTTTCACGATTCATATGTTAACATTAGGTGTGGTGCAGACAAACTAAACGATGAAAGGATTTTAACGTGTTTAAATGGCAATTTATTACCAAATGCAGATTTAAACTGTCGAATTTAAATATAATATAACATTATGGAGTCTATAATTAATAAAATATTATATAAACTTGCGAACAACCTTCAAAATAGTTATGATGATATAATTCATGCAAACAACAATGATGTTATAAATGCATTGCAATTGGGAAAAAATAATGCCTTTATTGAAAGATTAACAGTTTCACAAAAGGTTTTTAACTCTATGATTACCTCTTTGAAAGAAATTATTAGACAGCCGTACCCAGTAGGAAAGGTAATTAAGGAATGGGATGTGCCACATAACGGATTACACATTAAGCGGATGACATGTGCAATTGGAAAAATATTAATTATCTATGAGTCCCGTCCAAATGTAACCCTCGATGCTTTTGCATTGTGTTTTAAATCTGGTAATTGTTGCGTTTTGCGTGGTGGTGCTGAAAGCTTTGAGACATCGAGTAAAATTGTAGAAATAATACACAAAACTTTTGATGAAGAAGGAATGGGAGAGCAAAAGCATACCTTTGTAGAATATGTTCAGACAAAAGAACGCAGTGCAATGATTGACTTCCTAAAGAAAAGTGATGAAATAGATTTAGTAATTCCAAGGGGAGGGAAGGGTCTTGTTGAATTTGTTTCACAAAATACAGCAATTCCTATTTTGAAACATCTTGATGGCAATTGCCATACTTATATTGAAAAAACAGCGAACCCACAGAAGGCAATTGCAGTGCTACAGAATGCAAAAATGCGTAGGGTTTCGGTGTGTGGAGCAACGGAAAGCCTTGTAATTGATAGGGATTTTGCAGTGAATCATCTTGAGGAAATTACCTCTCAAATATCTGATTGTGAATTTATTGGGTGTGAAGTTTCTTCATCAATTGATAAAAGAATAACGCCTGCTTCAAATGAAGATTTTTCGACGGAGTATCTTGATAAAAAAATTTCAGTGAAAGTTGTAGAAAATGTTGATGATGCTATTAATTTTATTAACAAGTATTCGTCAAAACATACAGAGGCAATTCTTTCAGATAACCCACAGGCAGTAGAAAAATTTATGAACGAAGTTGATTCAGCAAATGTCATGCATAATATTTCAACTCAATTTGCAGATGGATATGAATTTGGACTTGGTGCAGAAATTGGTATTGCAACGGGGAAAATTCATGCAAGAGGACCCGTTGGATTGGCAGAATTAGTGACATATAAAAATATTGTCAGCACTAATGGGTATAAAACTAGAGATTAATTCAAAAGTAGTTGAAATATAAATTTACTAGTAATTATTTGAATATATTTTTAATTTACATCGATGTCTAAAACAAATCATGGTTTGTGTATTTTTGTTGAAAACGAGTTTGGAGTCATTCAAAGAGTAACGAATTTATTTTCAGCAAGGGGTATTAGTATTAATTCAATACATACACAACCTGTAGATATAAAAACAAATGTTTCGCAGATTTCAATCACACTTTCGGAAAATCGTGATAAAGTCGACCTTCTTCAAAAGCTTTTAATGCGTATTATAATTGTGCATGAGGTACATCATATTGATATTCCTACGGCAGAATCTGTTGCTTATACTACGCAAGTTTTTCATGTTCATGATGGCTATCTTTTACAAGCAAAAGATATGATAAACCAATATGATTTAACTTGTTTCAATATATATTCAGACAATAGAATTCATTGTGTAACTGGGGAAGAAAAAGTTGTCGAGTCATTTGTTCAGCAGGCAAAAGAAATTCCAAGCCTTGTTATGGTAAAGCAATATTCTCCTTTTTAAAAATGATTTTACATAAATATCAAGCATTGGGAAATGATTTCCTTACTTTAGACTGTATAAATTTTCAAGAAAATCAAGAATTATTGAAGTCGGCAAATTTTTTAGATTTTGTCAAGCAAAAATCTGACCGTAGGAGAATTGGATGCGATCAATTTATTGTAATAGAAAATTCTACAACAAATGATGCAAAAATTGTGTTTTATAATTCTGATGGCTCAAAAGCGGAAGCGTGTGGCAATGGAACTGTTGCCGCTGGTGTATATGTTGGTGGTTTTTTAGGGAAAAAACAAGTTACTCTTGAAACAGATTCTGGTCTTGCCAATGTTGAAGTTGATGGCAACCAAGCAACAATTGAACTTCCAATTCCAAAGGCAAGCATACTTGAAGACAGGGAAAAAGTTGATATTTTAAATGCTGTTGGCTATACTTTAAAGGTAATGAATGTTAACGTTGGCAATCCTCATTGTGTTTTGATGAAAAGCATGGATATTAACCCAGCACAATTGATTATAGATATTGCTGAAAATCATTGGCAAGAAATTGGAGAAACGATTGAAAATATGACGCATATTTTTCCATACAAAACAAATGTAGAATTTGTTACACAATTACATACAAATATTTTTCAAGTGTATGTTTGGGAGCGTGGAGCAGGGCGGACTTTTGCCTGCGGTACGGGTGCGTGTGCTGTTGCATTTGCAATGGTTAAACAGGGTGTCGCAGATATTTCAAGGCCAATAGAAATATTAATGGAAGGTTCAAATATTTATGGAAATGGTGAGCCAATTATAATAAAATTTGGGGAAAACTCTGTGTTTTTAACAAATCATGCATTTTTTGAAGGGAAAATTGAAGTATAATTTTATAATTTTATTCTTGCATTTTATTGTGAGCGTTTTCCATTGATGGTATATCTTTAATTTGAAAAATGTCTTTGCTTTCACATTCAGTTGCATATAAACCGTTTTCATATCCATGGGCTTATGATGCATGGCAAACTCAACAGAGAATTCACTGGCTACCAGAAGAGGTACCAATGGCGGACGACATCCGTGATTGGAAAAGCAAAATGACACCATCGGAAAAAAATCTTTGTACACAATTGTTTCGCTTCTTTACACAGGCAGATATTGAGGTCAATAATTGTTATATGACAAAATACTCACAGGTTTTTGCTCCAACGGAAATTAAAATGATGCTTGCGGCCTTTTCCAATATGGAAACAATTCATGTTGCGGCTTATTCTCACCTTGTAGATACACTCGGCATGCCAGAAGGAATTTATGAGGAATTTTTGCAATTTAAAGAAATGCGAGACAAGTACGATTATATGCATAAATTTGGTGTTGAAACTAAGGCTGGAATTGCAAAAACACTTGCAGTTTTTGGTGCATTTACAGAAGGAATTCAGCTTTTTGCAACATTTGCAATATTACTTAACTTTCAACGCTTTAATAAAATGAAAGGAATGGGGCAAATTATCACATGGTCTGTTCGCGATGAAACACTTCATACACACTCAATTATTAAATTATTCAAGACATTCATCAACGAAGAGCCAGATATTTGGAACGAGGAGTTGAAGAGTGATATTTACGAAGCGTGTGCAACAATTATTCACTTTGAAGATGCATTTATTGACCTTGCATTTTCTGTCGGAGATGACATTGAAGGTATAACATCTCGTGATGTTAAGAGATATATACGGTATATTGCGGATCGTCGCCTAAACCAGCTTGGTTTAAAAGAGATATACATGATAGAAGACAACCCATTGCCATGGATGGACGATATTTTGAATGGTGCAGAATTTACAAATTTCTTTGAAAATAGAGTTACAGAATACTCAAAAGCCGCAACAAAGGGTGACTGGTCAGATGTATTTGGCGATTCATCCGATGATTTATTTACATAAATAATGTACGAAGGATATTTAAAGGCAAGAAGCGGAATTGTTATCCACAAACAAGAAGATTGGCTATGTATGCGAAAAGCCGGTACACTTGCGCGCGAAGTGCTTGATTACATTGCCCCGCATGTTGTAGAAGGTGTTTCAACACTTGCATTAAATGATTTGTGTCACAATTTTATTGTTAAAAACAATGCAATTCCTGCTCCGTTAAATTATGGAAGCCCTCCATTTCCTAAGTCAATTTGCACTTCGGTTAATCATGTTGTTTGCCATGGCATTCCTTCTGCGGAGAAGATTATCAAAAGTGGAGATATAATGAATATTGATGTTACGGTCATTTTGGATGGGTACCATGGGGACACCAGTCGTATGTATGCCGTTGGAAAGCCAACTATTCAAGGTGCACGTTTAATTGACGCAACTTATGACGCAATGATGGCAGGCATTGAAGTTGTGTCACCAGGGAAAACACTACGAGACATTGCCATTGCAATTGAAGGCGTAGTTAATAAATATGGGTACTCTTGCGTAAGAGATTTTTGCGGACATGGTATAGGCAAGGTATTTCATATGGATCCACAAGTTATGCATTATAACGAAAAAACTATGGACTATCAAGATGTTGTGTTGGAAGAGGGTATGTTTTTTACTGTAGAACCAATGGTGAATGTTGGAACGCATCGCACCATTGTTAGTAAAATTGATAAATGGACGGCTACAACTCGTGACAAGAAGCTATCTGCTCAATTTGAACATACAATTGGTGTTACTTCCTGCGGGTTTGAAATTTTTACTCTGTAATAGATATTTGCTTTTCTGCCAATAGCATTTGGTTTATGTGCTTTTTTGCTTTCTTCATTGCACTCCAAACATCTACGAAGTCTTTAGCATTGTTGAGGTATTTTTTAAAATCTTCATTTTGCGAGTCAATTGCTATCAGTGTATTGTAGAAATTTTCGATATTGTTACTTTGTAAATGCAATTGTGCTTCATATAGAATGTGAGACTGATGTGAAGAATTTGGAGAGATGTATGCAAAGTGTGGGAATATGTATTTTTTTAGAAAAACTTGGGTTTTGCTATCCTCAGGTTGAATGTTATGCGACAAAACAGCACGAGCGATACTGCCAAAATTCTTTTCAAAGTATTTAATACCATAAACTTTTTGAATTGTTATTGGATCGAACAAAGAAAAAAGTTTGATGTCATTTTTTGTAAAATGTTTTATTGTCTGAAGTTCAGCGTCTAAAGTAATTTGATAACTTGTCAATAAAAGGTGATGTAAGTTTATAAATGATGATAAAAATTTTGAATATTTATCGTTTTGAATGTTAGATGTATTAATTTCTGTAATAAACGCCAAAAGCTGTGAAATATCTTGAGATTGTTGCTTGATATCACGCTGCATTGTAGATATATCGCTTTCATAATTATTGATTTGAATGTCCTGAGATTGTTTATTTTCGGTAAAATTCCTTTTTAGTGCATCAACAGTTAACACAAGCACACCAATGGCGATGATAGAATGTAGTGTATATTTGAGGAGGCGTGCAACCCTAGACATATTCTGGTAAAACAATTGTTATAATTTGATTATCTATATCAATATGAGTGCTATCATCATAGAGATAATACTCAAGTTTTTCTTGTAAACTTTTTACCTCAAAATTTAAACCTGATCCAAAGTCAACAATATCAACAACAATACCAATTTCACTGCCATCTTTTGCATTGCATATTTTTAAGCCAATAAGGTTGAACGCATAAAATTTACCATTTTCAATGGGCGGTATATCGTCTTTATGAATAAAGACTGTTTTTTTTAATACCTGCCTTTGTGCTTCCTCGATAGAATTCACGCCATTGCATACAAGAATGATATTCCCATTGCTTAATTGTGTACGGAAAGTAGCATTAAGCTTGGCTGGTGATGGTAAATTATCAATCCAAAGTTTTCCTGAAAATTCCATAGGATTCTCAAAATTATGATGCAAAACAACTTCTCCACAAATTCCATGAGTTTTGATAATTGTTCCAAAAATAAGGTAATTATTCATATATTTTTATTATCAACCACCACCTGCATCACCACCTGAATCGCCACCTGAATCACTGTCTGAATCGCCGTCATCATCTTTGTCGTCCTTATCATCTTTGTCATCTTTCTTCTTCTCCTTCTTTTTCTCCTTCTCCTTCTCTTTTTCATCCCTCTTATCAAGTTTATCTGATATAGATTGCACGGAGCTGTAACCACTTGCGCCAAAAGTATCTGAAGATTCAATGCCAGATATTGTAGAAACTAACTGCTCCAATGAGCCAATTACCATCTTAATTGCGTACATCATTAATATTGCCACAATAGCAGGTATAAGAAAAGCAATTATAAGGTGTATAAGTGGAATTGGTATACGAAAAAGCCATATGAAGTGTAAAGGGAACTTGAAAAAACTCCATGGATGTGCTGCGTATATATTCAGAACGCATGCCGGTGGGGCAACACCTAATAGCAATCCAGAATCAAAGCCAAATGTCTGCAATATTCCCCATTCACCTCCATAGCAATCGTTTTTAATTGAGTTAGGGTGTGGTGTACCATTTGCATCAATATGGCTATTTCTGTTAAAAAGTGCATCTGGATTTGTTCCATATATTACAGAATCGAGCATAACCATCGTGATGACAATCATCATAACTGCCATGATTTTTTGAATGACTGTTCCAATAATTCTTGTCAGCCACTTGTCAAAAATATCTTTTGTAATATTAAATAATGACAGAGGTATAATAATAATTGACAGGAAAATCAGCAACATAAGATTCACAGTTGCAGTAACATATATTTGCACTCCCATTAATATGGTATAAATAACGCTAAAAAGATATGTTATTGATACAAGCTTAACAGCAAATGATACAAATGGGATTGGCATTAATATTGTTATTGCTATAATTGAAAATAGGCCTGGTATCCAAGCGTTACTTGGAAGACCAATATAATTTAAAAATTTACAATCTACGGCGTCAAATAGTGCAATATATCCCTTTCCACGAGGGTACATTGTCGATTTATATACACTACATCCGTCAGCAGATCCTGGCATAGATTCCATTATAATACCTGAAATAGTTGATGATATGGAGTGTATTAATTCAAAGAAGAAGTCTTGCCATGCGTTGCCAATGGTAAAATAAAAAACTAAACCAAACTGCACAACAAACATAATTATATCATTTTTTTCTTTAATGCCTTGAGCCATTAAAATTTTATACCCTTCAATAACGATGTAGACAATCAAACATAGCATTATTATTGGTGAAAAATATTGTTGTGCAACTTTGTATGGTGTTAGTGGAAGGTGTGGAAGGTCTCTATATAGTAGGTTGGCAAAGGTTCCGTCAAGACACTCTATTAAGCGTGCCATAACTGGAAATCTTCCATATGATGAATGTCCAAACTTTTGATAAAATAGCACATCTTTCATCATTATAGATGCAAGCTTTCCAGAAGACTTATCTATCAGAGTGAGTACATCGGATATTCTTTTATTTGTTATCTCTGATGACGATAGACCAGTAGTGGAAATTTCCTTAGTCATTGCAGCTTCAAATGATGTGCCTATTGTAGTGTTTGCGTATCCTTGGGCAAATAATGTTCTTAATTGTTCAAGATCGTTGCTGTCAAGTACACTACTTGATATATAATCATAAAGTGAGCTGTATACAACATATTTATATATATTTGCATTGGTAACGGCGCTTCCGTCTGGCATTTTATATGAAAGTACTACACAGTCTTGTTCTTGTAGTGGGTTGTCGCAGACTAATCCGCCTTTTGCGGCGGTGATATTTTGCTTTACAAACTTTAGTAAGTTGTTGTATAGCGACACCCTTAATGTTAAATATGTGGGAACTTTAAACCTTGCTCCCGCTTTTTCTATATCCGATGCTGAATTCATGTTTACTAAAGGTCCACTTTGAGACATATCCAGCTGTGGTGCAATGCATGCAGGGTCTATAAATGTTGGAGTAGACATATAATCAGCCATTGTATAATCAGCCATTGTATATGAAGTGTACAAAACCATTGTAAACAAAGGTATGATGAATTTATGCCACATAAAATTAAACTGATTGCAAGTATAAGTATATACTTAAAGATATGAAATGGTAAATATCAAGTATTTTTTATATTTTGAAAAAAAGCTTGAATTTTATTTTTCTCTCATTGAAGGTGATGGAGCATTAACTAAATAATCATCGTGATATGTCTGAAATTGAAGTAAAAGTAAAAAATATTGTTGCTAAGCAATTAAACTGTAAAGGCGATGTTAAAGAGGAACATTCTTTTGTTGACGACCTTGGTGCTGACAGTTTAGATGTTGTGGAGCTTGTTATGGCATTTGAAGAGGAATTTGGAGTTGATATTCCTGATAAGCAAGCAGAGTCTATTCAAACGGTCGCTCATGCTATTAAATATATTGAGGATAATAAGTAAAACTATGGACTCAAACTCATCTACCTTTAAGCGTATACAAAATGATATTACGAATAATGATGTTGTTTTGTATATGAAGGGGACAAAAATGTTTCCTCAGTGTGGCTTTTCTTCTGTTGTTGTTTCAATATTGCAAAATTTGGGAGTTGATTTTACCGATATCAATGTTTTAGATGATGATGAAGTACGGCAGGGTATTAAAGAATTTTCTGATTGGCCAACAGTTCCACAGCTTTATTACAAAGGTGAGTTTGTTGGTGGTTGTGATATTATTCGCGAAATGTTTCAGTCTTCTGAATTGCATGAATTGTTTGGCATTAAGAAATAAATCATTTAAAATTAATCATGGATTATAATTTAATTCAAGATGTGGTTGTACATGGCACTGTTGTTGTGCGGACTGATTTAAATGTTCCTATTTCTAGCGGTCAAGTACAAGATGTTACCCGCATTTTAGAATCTTACAAAACTATCAAATATACACTGGAGACTGGTGCCGATAGAGTTGTGATTATCTCTCATTTTGGGCGCCCCAAAGGTAAAATTGTTGACGACCTTTCCCTTAAACATATTATTCCCAATTTAGAAGAAATATATGGGCAAAAAGTTGCTTTTTATACATTTCAAGATATTGCACAAATTCGTCAATCAAATGCAAAAATTATTCTTTTAGAAAATATCCGTTTTAATAGCGAAGAGGAAAGTAATGATGATGACTTTGCGAAATCTCTTGCAGAAATTGGTGATTTTTATGTGAACGATGCTTTTTCGGCAAGCCATCGTACTCATGCTTCAGTTGCTGGTGTGGCACAATATATTAAAGTTTATGCGGGCCTGCTTCTTCAAAGTGAAATTACTACAATTGAAAATATCCTCCATAATACTCAAAAAGAAAAAGTTTGCACTATCATTGGTGGTTCAAAAGTTTCAACAAAATTTGATTTACTAAAGAATTTAATTCATCAATCACAAAAAATTATTCTTGGTGGTGGAATGGCAAACACATTTCTTTATGCACAAGGGTTTGCTATTGGGTCTTCAATGTTTGAGGAGAGTTTTGCCCCTTTATGTTTAGATATTCTAAAAAAAGCACAAGAGATTGGAACGCAAATTATTCTTCCAACATTTGTTATTACATCAAAAAAGTTTGAAGATTCTCAAGATATTGAAGTAAAGCATATTAATAATATTCAAAAAAACGACATAATAGTAGATGTAAGCCTTGAGAAAGAGTTAGAATCCATAATAGACACAGTGGAGTATATTGTGTGGAATGGTCCACTGGGAGCTTTTGAAATTCAACCATTTAAATGTGGGACTGAAAGTGTTGCACGAATTATTGCAAAATACACTTCCATTGGGTCGATAAAATCTATTATTGGCGGGGGAGATGTCGTTTGTGCTATTGCTTCTTCGGGTTTAAAAAACTCTATGACATACATCTCAACTGGCGGAGGAGCATTTCTTGAATGGTTTGAAGGAAGAAAATTACCAGGAATTGATATATGCAAAAAATGAAAAATAACGACGACTTCCTCCGTGAATTGATACATAAGTCTTGGCATCGCGGTTGCAAAGAGACAGATATACTTCTTGGGTTCTTTGCTCGTGATACACTCGGTGCAATGGATGCTATATTTTTGGAAAAATATAGTAAATTTATTTATGAATCAGATTGGGATATATACGCGTGGCTAACAGAAGAGGCTAAATCACCTGAAAAATATAGGGATATAATTAAAAAAATTCAAGACTATCATAGCAATGTGCGTGCGTTAAATTTGCAATAATAAATTGAGATGATAGACAAAAACCAATTAATGGCAATATGCTTAAATGTTGCAAGGCAAAATTTTGGAAGAACAGGCTCTAATCCATCAGTTGGGGCTTTAGTGTTTAAGAATGACTGTGTTGCCACTGGGTCTACCTCTATCGGAGGTATTCCACATGCAGAAACGATAGCCATTCAAAAGGCAGAAAAACTAGGAATTGATTGCCATGGTGCGGAACTTTTTGTTACGCTTGAGCCGTGTGCACATCATGGTAAAACTTTGCCGTGTGTAGAAAATATTATTGATGCAGGCATTACAAAAGTCACAATTGGCATGCAAGATATAGATACAAGAGTTAATGGCCGTGGAATAGAAACATTGCGTGCAAAAGGTGTTGAAGTGGAACTTTTAGAGATGGACGAAATTAGAGAGTTTTATCGTCATTATATTGTGTATAAAACTCAATTAAGACCATACATTACATTAAAAATTGCATCATCAATGGATGGTAAAATTGCCCTTTTAAATGGAAAAAGCAAATGGATTACATCGCATAAAGTAAGGCATTATACAAATTTTTTGCGTAGCCGTTTTAATGGTATTATGGTTGGAGCTGAAACCGTGAGGAAGGACAACCCTTCATTAAATTGCCGCATTGTAGGGCTTGAGAAATTTTCACCTCGTAAAATTGTTGCTTCATCAACGAAAATATCGGAATATATTACCGTAAATGGTAGTGTTACGGAAATGTTAGAAGCGTTACATAGTCAAGGTTTGCAGTCTCTCTTGGTGGAGGGCGGTGCAAATGTTATTACGCAGTTTATTAAAAGTAATATTTTTGATGAAATTATTGTAGTGCAAGCTCCAATTTTTCTTGGTAATGATGCAAAAAATGATATTGACGACATGCAATTACAAGATATCCCTCTTTATTCAATGCAAATTCAAGAAAGAAAAATCATTGATGGCAATATTGTATTGATTCTCAAAAATCTTTGAATCATATATTTATCACAAATAATATCTCAAATTTTTTATAGAGGCGATGGTAGTACTAATTACAGGTTCAGCAAAAAGAATAGGTCTTTCTATTGCAAGATTTTGTGCTGGCAAAGGTTATGATGTCGCAATGCATTGCAATTCGTCGCGAATGATTGCAGAAATAGAAGCAGAGAAAATACGCAAGGATTTTAAGGTAAAATGTGAAGTGTTTGAGTGTGATTTATCGAACACCGAAGAAATTCCTTTATTTTTTGTAGAGGTGCTGAAGGTTTTTACTCAAATTGATGTGTTAATTAACAATGCTTCTATTTTTACAAAATCTTCTATTCTAAATATAGAAATGAGCGACATGTCTAGTATGTTTAATATCCATCTATTTTCTCCTGCGTTACTTTGTAAAGTTTTCGCATTGCAGAATAACATGAAAAATGGTTTGATTATCAATTTTTTAGATAAAAATATTAACAGGGCAAAAACAAAATATTTTGCGTATTTGCATTCTAAAAAATCATTGTGGGAGTTAACACAATACCTTGCGGTTGAGCTAGCTCCTAATGTGCGTACAAATGCAATTTCTCCGGGTTTTATTATTGAGGAAGAGGGTGCAGTTGTGAATAAAGAATATATGGATTCACAATTAGAATCTATTCCCTTGAAAAGGCAAGGAAGTGTAGATGATATTATTCATGCGGTAGAATATCTTATGGACAATCAATATGTAAATGGGCAAAATTTATATGTTGATGGTGGTGCATTTTTGGTTGAATGATAACAAGCAAACTTATACAATGATTCTCATAAATAACAAGCTAAACTATTGCTTTTGAAAAATACCAATCTTTTAAAAAGTTTATGCAATCAAATGAATTTGATTGATTGAAAGGAAGTGATATTTTTTTCTGTTGGCTGCACAAACGAATCCCATTAAAATTCCGTGTGCAAGCATTGACGACCCTCCGTAGCTAATAAATGGCAATACCATACCTTTTGGTGGAATAAGATTTAAATTTACCGAAACATTTACCATTGCCTCAAAGAATATCATTGCCATTGAAAGAATAATGATATAACTATCTACTATTGTAGACATTTGATATTTTTCAAATCTTGGGTGGTCAATAAAAGAGATTTCAGCATAAGCATTATATTCTTTTTGTACATATGTGAGGTTAGAAAAAATTAACATTGCAAATATCATTACAATAATAATTAAAAATATACCTCCCATCTCTTCACCAATTCTTGCAAAAATAAAGTCATTATGAGAGTCCGGTATTTTTTTTGATATTTCACCGACGCCCAAGCCCTTTCCTAGCAAACCACCATTTTTAATAGCATTATATGCTATATGTGTTTGATACCCCTGCTCGCCTTGAAAGAAATGTACAATGCGATACTTTACATGTGAAAGTGAAAACATTGCAATTATAAGAATTGTGATTACTGGAATTGCAATGTACACAAGAGTTTTAAAACGAACATCTGACATTAACACAAGGATGACAGTTAAAAAGGTATATGTTAATACCATGCCAAAATCTGGTTGTAAAAGTAGCAAAAATATAATACATAAAAAAAGCAATCCGTATAATATAGGAAAGAGGTAGTGCCGTGTCTTTTCGTAAAAGTAATAAAGATATGCACTAATGACTATAAAAAAAGGCTTTAGTATTTCTGATGGTTGAATTGTAATGATGCGTAAATTAAGCCATCTTTCAGCACCTTTGACACTTTTACCAGACATAGCAAAAACTGCGAGTAACGATAACAGCGAGCATATTAAACCAATTTGTGCAAATTTAATAATAAATTCTGTACTTTGACAAGAAAGCCAAAAAAACATACAAAATGCAATCAAAATAAATACAACTTGCTTTTTGAAGAAGTATAAATTTGCCACCCCCAAAGAACTTGAAGCATTATAACTTGCCGAAAAAACAGACATAAGACCAATAAACAGTAGGGAACAGTAAGCAAATAGTGTAAGCTTGTGTATGTCCCTCCACCATAGATATAAAGGATTATAACGGGATAACATTAGAAGAATATTACTGATGAACATAAAAATATTAATGTATATATCCGATGTCAAGAAAATATCATTCGAATTGAGTAATTGAGCACTTTATTCTTTTATAATTAAAAACACACCTTACTTAGGTTTGTTTTATATATGCAGAGATTATGCGGATTTGCTAAAATAGTGTGCTTGTGCTATATGGAAGCTTATGGAAGCTGTCAATCGGTATTGAGGCTCACCGAATACATAATAAAAATATTGACATTTAATCAATCATAATGTTTTCAATGTAAGGTGCATTATAATTTTTCCATAAAACAATGTCTGGCAGTGGATATAACAAGACTTTAGATATTCACAATGAACAAGATGCGGATTCTCTTTTAAAGTATATTAAGCCATTAATAGAGGCTGGTAAAGCTGAGGGGTTTATAACATACGACGACCTTAACAAGGTATTACCTGCGAATTGTGACGAAGACACATATACAACAATAATATCTTTCTTGGAAGACTTTGATATAACTATTGTAAAGTCTGCAAAAGGTATGGGAATTGGTTCAACTGTTAGTAGCAATGAAGAAGTTGATGAGCCAATCGGTAGTAGCTCGCCTACTGCAACGAATATATATATGAATAAAATGAGTAGCATCCCGCTGCTTACAAAGGACAATGAAATAAATATTGCAAAGCGTATTGAAGACGGAAGAAATTCAATTTTAGAATCTCTATTACGAACTCCATATGCACTAAATAAAATTATTGCTATATACGATGAGATATCCAACGGAACAATATTGCTTCGTGATGTTGTAGAAGTTGATGCCTTATACAGAGACCTTAACACCGTAGAGGAAGGGGTAGTTGAGGAATTTAATAGCGAAAATGAAGATGACATTGACAGTGAAGACTTTGATGAAGAAACATTGGAAGATGTAGATGAAGATATTACAAACCTTGAAAATGGTGGTACAATATCTATTTCTATTATGGAAAAAGCGTTATTGCACCATGTTACAACAGCACTTTCCATAGCAATTGAGAATATTCAAAAAATTATTCGCATTGCCAAAAATAATGAAGATATTTCTTCTCCCAAATGTTTATTGCTTTTTGAAGATATATTCACTAGCATTAAAAGCATTCGCCTCAATCAGAATGTGATTAACCTAATGTTAAATGAAATATCCGATATTAACAAGGAAATTATTGCCATTGAAAAGCAAATTATAGAAATATTTGAAGACATTGGTATCAAGAGAAGCCTTATTTTTGATGCAATACTGTCAATACCAATTGATAACAACTGGATTGAGAATCTACAGAACCTCAAAATTAAAGAGATAAAATCATATATTAAGAAAAATCAACATACATTATCATCTATTAAAGATAAAAATATCTACATTCACAATAAATATACCGTTGTATGTATTGAAGAATTCAAACACCTTGTTGGGATAATTCAAAAAAACAACCGTGATACTCAAAAAGCAAAAAGAGAAATGATCGAAGCCAATTTAAGACTAGTAATTTCTATTGTCAAAAGGTATGGTAGTAAAAATATTTCTTTTTTAGACCTTGTACAAGAAGGCAATATGGGCTTAATTAAAGCAGTAGATAAATTTGAATACCGCCGTGGTTGTAAATTTTCAACTTATGCAACATGGTGGATTAAACAAGCTATCAACAGAGCCGCTATTGACCAAGGACGCCTTATTAGAATTCCAGTGCATATGGTTGATGATGTGTCCAAAATGAATAAAATTATCAGAGACTTCAAACGCAAAAATAACAGAGAGCCAACAGTCAAAGAAATTGCTAAGCAAATGTGTATAACGCCAGAAAAGGTATCAAAAATGCAAAGAATTGTCACCGACCCCGTCAGCCTTGAAGCACCCATTGGACACGACAACGAAAACACATTTGGCGATTTCATTGAAGACAAATCATCCGCGTCTCCATTTCAAACTGCAATTGACAAAGATCTCAAAAAAGTTACAAGAAAGCTTCTATCTGATCTATCACTTCGTGAGGAAAGAGTATTGCGTATGCGTTTTGGCATTGATATGAACCGAGATCACACACTTGAAGAAGTTGGCGACCAATTCGATGTTACACGCGAAAGAGTTCGTCAAATTGAAGCAAAAGCACTACGTAAATTAAGACATCCAATACGATCAAGCTATCTAAAAGATTATATCAAAAGCGACACTGATGAATAATTATATAATATCAATATGATACCAATACAAAATATTATAGAAGAGAGCCCATTTTCTGAATTTTGCACTACTACAGAAGCATTCAATGAAACCACAATATACTTTCAAGAACCGGAGAAAATACATCACCTTCTATCCTTTTTAAAGGAATGTAAAATTTCATTCCAAATGTTGATTGATATATGCGGAGTACACTACCCTCAAAATAATAAACCATTTGAAGTTGTATATCACCTACTTTCACTCACAGAAAACCAAAGATTGCGTATAATTTGCCAACTTGATGAAGCACAAGAAATTCACACAGTAGAATCGGTATACAACGCCGCATGCTGGTTTGAAAGAGAAACATACGATATGTACGGCATTATATTTACAAACAGCAATGATTTACGACGCATACTCACGGACTACAACTTCCAAGGCTTTCCTTTGCGAAAAGACTTTCCACTAACAGGGCATACGGAAGTACGGTATGATGCAACCAAAGGAGAGATCGTCTACGACCCAGTATCATTATCACAAGATTACCGTCAATTCGACTTCTCCTCAAATTGGTCAGGTAATAATGAATAATTTTCTTTCATATAGACGGGACATTGACAGTGTAGATAAACAAATAATCACCCTTCTTCAGGAAAGGTCTGCAATTGTCCAAAAGGTAAAAATGATAAAAGATTCCAACAGTGACAAATTTACACTCTACATTAAACCCGATCGTGAACATCAAATTCTTTCATATGTTACAACTAACGCATTGGGGTATTCAAAAAAACTCTTCTACAACTGTTGGCGTGGAATAGTTTCCGCCTCTAACTTTCTTGAGCAAGACCTACATCTACTTGCCACATCACATAATACACAATCTGATATACACCAGCATTTTGGTATGCAAAAAACTCCCACAATAGAACACAACGCGCAAAAAGCCTTTACATTAATGCACAATAATACACATCATATTTTAGCTTTTAAAGCCAACGATGAAAGTGTATGGAACATACTTAAACAACAGACGGATATCAAAGTTTTTGCCGAAACACATACAGTTACAAAAGAAAAAACACTGTTATGCGGAAAAATTAATGTCGATCCATCCGCACCTGCACTTGCAATTACCACACAATCTGGCAAGTTTCTTTCAAAAGGCATTTATACCACGCACAATTTTTCTACGACAGATCTTGGGTATTTTTATCCACTAGTTATTTAAAAACTCCATTACTTTAACTACAATTTTTCTTGCCAACTCCCGCTTCAAGCAATCAAATTCCTCATATTGATTATGAGATACAATTATTCCACTTGTTTCATCTTTGCCAAATACAAGGGCATTTCCTACAATAAAATCACACCCTTTATTTTGTAGTTTTTTTAGTGCGTTTTGTTTAAGATTCTCACTTTCAGCGGCAAATCCAACAACACATTTAGGAGTCACCTCCCCAGTGGCAATTATTTTGAGTATATCAGGGTTTTGCACTAATTGTAGACTTTCAATATCTTGCTTCTTAATTTTCCCTTGAACTTTATTAAAGGTAAAATCTGCAACAGCAGCAGATGCAATAAATACATCACATTGTAATTTTTGCACTTCAGTAAGCATTTCCTTTGCGGACTCCACCTCCACAACTTTACACCATGCAGGAAAATCAACATCTGTGTGTGCCTTAACAATTGTAACATCATGACCACAAAAAGCTTTTGCAATTTCCAGTGCCTGCTTTCCAGTAGAAATATTTGTCATATAACGCACGTCATCAAGTTTTTCTATCGTTCCACCAGCGGTAATAACAACTTTAATATCACTCGTAAAAAATAGACACTTCATAATTTCTGCAATTGATGCAAGCTTTCCAATGCCACTTTCTCCACAAGCAAGCTTCCCATTTGCAGGGTTGATAATTTCAAAATTATACTTTTGTAGCTTTGCAATGTTTTCTTGAACAATAGGATTATTCCACATTTCAACATTCATTGCAGGGGCAATAATAGTTCTGACACTCTGCTTTCTTGCCAAAAAAATATCAAGTAACAAATTTCCACCAATTCCATTGGCAACTTTAGCAATAGTTGACGCCGTAGCAGGGCAAAGAAGTAGGTAGTCACACCATCTAGAAAGTGAAATATGTTCCATTTGACCAGTATCTTTAGTAAATACCTCCGCACCAAGACCTTCAAAAATTATAGGCGAGATCATTTTTTTTGCCGCACACGAAAGCACAACTTTAACCTCATGCCCTTCCTTAATACACTCTCTGACTAACTCACATGATTTATAAATTGCAATTGAAGCTGAAACACACAGGAGAATTTTCATAGTATTATAACTAATGTAGTTGCACTATAATCAATGGCAATGGGAAATCAATATAAAAAAATAAATGTAAAAAAAATCTTGACATTAGTGATAATTGATAACCTATTATCATTTGTCATTATTAAAAGTATATGCTCTACATAATTTTATCTTTTATTACACTCTTTGCCTTCGCACAAGAAGACACAGTATTAGTAGAAGTAATAAAAAATACAAAAATGCCAATTGGGCTGTCAACTGCTCATAATGCCAATCATGTATTATACAATGAAGAGTTTATAAAGTCTCGCCCACAAGCACAAAATGTGTTAGAAGCATTAGAGGGAAATAATTCGATAGAATACCAAAAGAATTTACAAGACTTTGGAGGTCATTCTGGTGTTTCAATTAATCAATTACCATTTTATTACACTTCAATTTTTATTGATGATATATTTATTCCAGCAAATTTTCTTGATGCATCGCAACTTTTCAGCACCGCAAGCACGCAAGCAGTTGAAGTAAAAAAAGGAGCTGGCTCCACGGGTACAAATCCCTCATCCCTTTCTGGAGCAGTACATATTAAAACTTTAAATACACTACAAAATTCCCAATCTATTCGTGTAACTGGTGGTCAGTATGGTTACTTTAATGGTGACTTCTCCATAACAAAAAAAGTTGACGAACGCTCAGGGTTTTTGTTGTCAGCTTCTAGTAATGGACAGTCACATATTGACAACAACAACGACAACATTGCCGAAAGCCCCAAAACAAGAAATTTCCACTCTGTTATTGCACACCAATTAAAACAAAATGACTTACAAATTAAAACAAGGATAGATATTTCTAAAAATAAGCGTTCCGGTGGCTCAACCATTGTAAATAAAAATAATACAACGGGCAATCCTTTTAACTTTATTAATGCTGGTAGCCCAATTAACAATGGCTGGAAGACAGACACCGGAAGCACAAACATTTATAACGAAGGCACAGTAGGTATGCTAGAAATTATTGACTCCACACGCATTTCATTACTTTCATCTATTAATAGTGATAAATTTACAGGTGGTGGAGTTATTTCATTTTTACAAAGAGATAACTTCTACGCTGGCAATGAATACAAAGCTGACGAGACAAATATATTTTTGACAGGTGCAAAAAAAATATCTTCCAATAATATACATTTTAAAATTGGTGGAGATTTTCAATTTCAAAATCTAAAATCACAGATTAACTATCAAGGCAATTCTAATACAGGTAACAACCCAGACGGTTATAGTTACACCAATATTGCATTATTCGCAAACGCAAAACATAGCAACAAGAAATGGATATCAGATATTTCCACAAGAATAAATTATCATAATCATTTTAACAATAATAGTGTCTTAAGAGGAAAGATTGGCTATATTCATAACAATAACATTACTTCTACACTTTCAGCTGGTAATTCATATTTTATGCCCGGTAGTTCATTTGAGCAAAATCACGAGTTAATACACGAGCAAATCAGCACTCTTGAACGCAAAGTACAAAAACAAACAAGCGTTATTAATGCTTCATACAACGCTGCATTTGCTTATGATAAGCTACAAATAAATATGAACTATAATTTTAATGAAATTAAAAACATTGCAGCATTAGAAGTAGAAAGCAATATAGGGTCTTTCAAGACTCTTAATGGAAAGTATACAATTCATGGCATTGGTCTAGATGCTTCATATTTCATAACACCTTCATTGTTATGGCATAGCTCCGCAGAAAGATATTGGCATAACCTTTCAAACATTGAACATGGCTATGTGATACTCTCTCGTCCAACATACAAATTATTTACAAGTTTGACTAAAAACTTTCACAAACACCAAATTCGCTTGAAGGGAACATATTTTGGTAAACAAAATTTAGAAGAATTTTATGGAAAAATTTACAATCTTTCAGGAAGTCAAAATCCTAAATTTTCTAATAATTTTTTAATAATGGATTTAGATTACAATGTAAAGCTATATAAAAATTTTACAATATTTGCAGGTGTTGAAAATATATTAAATTATATTCAGGTCAAACATAGTTCGCCAATTGCTCAAAGGGAAGGTCACGCTGGAGAGTTAGACAATATAAACACATGGGGGCCAGTTCGTGGAAGATTCTTTTATATTGGATTTCAAAAAACTATTCATTAATTTATATTGGTATATATTAACGGATTGCCTCAAATAAGAAGCTTGATTTTTTATGTTACACCACTTCTTAATAGAAATATTGTATGTTAAAAATTATGGATCCTATCAAATTAACCAAAGAATTGATATCGTTTGAAACAATTACACCCAATGATGCTGGAAGCCTACCATTTATGGAAGATTTATTAAAAAGTATTGGGTTTTCTGTCATTATAAAAAAATTCGAAGATATTGATTCCTCTTCAAGGGCAACATATAATCTTTATGCATATACACACAAAGCTCCAAAAAAAAATATGACATTCCTCGGACATCTTGATGTTGTACACCCAGGACACGATTCAGACTGGACATACCCTCCATTTGAACCAACCATAGAAAATGGATTATTTTACGGTAGAGGAATGTGTGATATGAAAGCAGCAATTGCGTGCTTTTGCAGTGCATCTTGTAATGTTATTGCTAATTTACAAAAAGATGATGGGCTTTCAATGTTACTAACTTACGACGAAGAAGGCAATGCTATCAATGGAACAAAAAAAATGTTACACTTCTTGAAAAACGAGGGCTTTGTATTTTCAGACGCAATTACTGGTGAACCTACATGTGAAGAAAAAATTGGAGATACTGTGAAGATTGGTCGCCGTGGAAGTGTGAATTTTAATATTGAAATAATAGGAAAGCAGGGGCATGTGGCGTATCAAGAACTTGCGAATAACCCTGTTTATGTAGTATCAAAAATTATTCTTGCATTAAAAAACTATGAATTTGATAGGGGCAATAAGAATTTTGAACCAACGAATCTTGAAATCACCGGTATGGAAACATCGACGAAAGAAACGGGAATTATACCAAATTCTATAAAAATAATGTGTAATGTGCGTTTTAATGACGACCATTCATCAAGCAATATAATTCAAAAAGTTAAGAGCATTGTAGAGCAAAACATTGGTGAATTTTCATATAAAATTGCAAATAAAGTTTCAGGAGAGTCCTTTTCCTTAAAAAATGATGAGCTTGCAAGCCAAATGCAGGAGGCAATTTTTGAAGTTACGAATGTCAAGGCAAAGCTTTCAACTGCTGGCGGGACAAGTGACGCAAGGTTTATGAAAAATTATGCAAATATTGTAGAATTCGGCATGCTTAATGCTACGGCTCATAAAATTGACGAACATATTGAGACTTCTCACATTACAACTGTTACAGAGATTTATACAAAGTTTTTGAAAAAATATTTTAATTTATGAAGATATTTGGCATTTTAAATGTCACTCCAGATTCATTTTCCGACGGTGGGGAATTTATCACACAAAACAATGCAATTAAACATGCAAAAGAGCTTTGCAAAAAATGCTACGCACTTGATATTGGTTCACAGTCAACAAGACCAAATGCTCCGGTTATTTCATATAAAAAGGAAATTCATCGCCTTGGAAATATTATTTCTGAAGTTTCAAAATTTGCTAATACAAGTATAGATTCATATCATTTTGAAACGCAAAATTTTGCATTAACTCAGGGCGTAAGCTTTATAAATGACGTCTCTTCATTTCAAGATACACGCATTTTTCACGATTACCCAAAAAAAGTCAAGTTTATCTTTATGCATTCCCTGACAATACCCACGCAAAAAAGTGTTGTAATGCAGTCACATAAAATGGATATGGTGAATGAAATTAAACACTGGGCAAAGCAAAAAATTGCAATCCTTACATCTTATGGTGCCCCAAGGGAGAGTTTTATTTTAGATATTGGCATTGGCTTTGGTAAAACGGCAGAGCAATCGTTATATTTAATTGAACACATTGAGGAATTTTTAGATATTGGAATTAAAATTATGGTTGGGCATTCGAGAAAGTCTTTTATGGAGAACATCAAAGCTAACTCTACAATAGCAGAGCGGGATAATATTACAAGAGAAATAACAAAAGAACTGGAACACAAAGGTGTGCATTATGTTAGAGTTCACAAACCATAAAATATTCTATACTTCAACGCTTTCAATTGAAATACACTCACAATCTGGAAGCATTTTTTTAGCAATATTTGTTAGTACGCTTTTTGCTCCAATTTCAATCATTTTAGTGATACCACTTTTTTTTGCAAGGTACATTGTCTCACGCCAACGGACATTCCCATGAACTTGTGCAATCAGTAAATCTTTAATTGTTTCTGGGTCACTCTCTGGTTCGGCAGTAATGTTTGATACAACAAATGGCATTGGTGTAGATATTTTAATTTCTAAAAATTTTCTGGCAAGCTTTCTTGCGGCGGACTCCATAAAAGGAGAATGAAATGGTCCACTTACAGGAAGATTGATAATTCTTTTAACTGGAAGGTCTTTAGCAAGAACAATGGCACGCTCAATTGCCTCAACAGAACCACTAATAACAATTTGATCGTCGGAGTTATCATTCGCAATTGTCAGCACATCAATTTCCCTTGCTTCTTTTACAAGCTTTGAAACGGTTTTAATGTCCGATCCAAGAACGGCTGCCATAGAACCCTTACCTTCGGAGCAAGCTTCTAACATAAATTTTCCACGATATTTTAAGATTTTTGCTGTGTCCATAAGGCTTATTGCACCAGAAGCACACAAAGCGGAGTATTCCCCAAGAGAGTGTCCCGCAACGAATCTACATTTAGAAACATCAAGACCTTTTTCTTGCTCAAGAACACGCAAAATTGCGATAGATGTCGCCATTAATGCAGGTTGCGTATTTGATGTTATTTTTAGTTTATCTTCTGGGCCTTCAAAAATTATTTGTGAAAGTTTAATACCAAGAGCTTCGTCAACTTCGTGAAAAACTTCTTTGGCAACTGGGAAGTTGTCGTAAACTTGCTTGCCCATACCAACATACTGCGAGCCCTGACCAGGAAAAATAAGCATTGTGTCTTCGTTGTTCATACTAAGGTGAAAAGTTGATTTCTTCTGTTCGATGGTATCTATTGGGGTCAAATCTTCGGCGAGAATGCGTACCGGACGAGTCTCTAATATTTTTTAAACGCTCCCTTTCTATCTTTCTTTGGTACTCTCTCTGCTGTTTTTCTCGAACAATTTGCGCGTGCGTTGGTAATATAGGCTCCATGACTCTACGGCGATTAATCATCTGGTTATTATTAGTATTATACGAAGGTTTGTGGTATGTGTGTGTGATGTATCTTTTAGTCGCAGGGTCGTAATACTGTGCAGCGTATGATACAAAAGGTATCATAAGGACAAAAAATATAAAAGATAAAAAACACTTGTAAGAGTCCCACCCCATTTTGGGAGAAAAATTTATTTATAGCTTTGAATTTTATAGCAACGAATAAAAGTCAAGGGATAATTAATCTTTTTATTTTGACTGCGAACTTGAAAACAACTTTTTTATAAAACCAAATAGCCGCGTTACAGGGCAAGAGCAACACGGTGAAGGTGATTGCGATGGCGTATCATCAAATACTGTATTGCGAATAACAAATGGCATAATTCCTCCATTTTTAATATATTCAAGTTCGGGGTTGGTGTCAATTCGTGTGCGAAGTTTGATATTCTTCATTGAACCGTCTTCGTACTCAATTTGAGCATTAACCTCTTGCATTGGTTGAATTTCTTGTAAATTTTTAATGGAGACTTTCTCATTACCTTTAATGTTCAATGTTGTGCGCGTCTCACCAATAAATTCAAACGGTATTACGCCCATTCCCACAAGGTTTGAGCGATGAATTCTTTCAAAGGATTCTGCAATAACGGCCTTTACACCCAAAAGGTATGTTCCCTTTGCTGCCCAATCACGAGAGGATCCCGTTCCATATTCTTTGCCTGCAATAATTACAGCAGAATGATTTTTTTCTTTATTACGCATTGCCATATCATAAACTGACAACACTTCATTATTTAAGAAGTCTTTAGTATAACCACCTTCAACGGCATTGAGCATTTCGTTTTTTATTCGAATATTTGCAAATGTTCCACGCATCATTACAGAATGTGAGCCACGTCTTGCTCCATATGAGTTGAAGTCTTTATCCATTATATCATTGCTACGAAGGAATTCAGCAGCAGGAGAATTTTTTGCAATTCCACCAGCGGGAGAAATGTGATCTGTTGTGATTGAATCGCCTAATACAAGTAATGGTTGAGCATTTGTGATATCATTAATTTTACCGCTTGCATCTTTCGTCATACCTTCAAAGTATGGAGGATTTTCAATGTATGTTGAGCCATCTTTCCATTGGTATGTACTGCTATGAGTCACCTTAATTTCTTGCCATTCTTTTGTGCCTTTGTAAATATTTTTATATTTTTCTTCAAAAAGTTGACGATTAACAAATTTATGCAATACTTTCTGCACCTCTGCATTTGAAGGCCAAAGATCTTTTAAATAAACATCATTCCCTTCTTTGTTTTTCCCAAGTGAGGCCGTTAGTATATTAGTTTGAACTGTACCAAGCAATGCATATGCAACAACAAGCGGAGGCGAGGCCAAATAATTTGCTTTTGTCAAAGCGTGTACTCTACCTTCAAAATTCCTATTTCCTGAAAGTACTGACCCAACAACAAGGTTTTTATCTATGATTTCTTTCTCAATTTCAGGCTTTAAAGGCCCAGAGTTGCCAATACATGTTGTGCAACCAAACCCTACAACATTAAACCCTAGTGTATCTAAATAATGCTGAAGACCAGATTTTTCAAGATATTCTTCCGCAACTCTTGAGCCAGGTGCGAGAGATGTCTTTACAAATTTAGGCACTTCAAGACCAAGCTCCACTGCTTTTTTTGCAAGTAACCCAGCCGCAATTAACACAGAGGGATTTGATGTATTAGTACACGATGTAATTGCCGCAATCACAACTGAACCATCTGCAAGTTTTTTATTTTCTACAGTGGAAGAGAGTGTAAATTCTGCAATTTTTGGGAAATCCTTTGTATGTGTGAAGCCAACCGCCTTACATGCTTCCATTTTGTCAATTTCTGCCTTGCGAATAAAAGACTTTACTTCTTCCTTTTTAAGATTTTTAAATGCCCAAATGGAAATTTCTTCAAATATCTTTTGATATTCCTTAACATAGTTCTTCAAAAGAAAACACGAAACTTCAGCTTCTCCTGCATATTTTTCATTGTCGTCTGGTGCATTTCTACCGTCTTCTGCAATGTTTAACACTCCTGCTTTACCCATAAAATTGTGAGTTTTAGCGTCAAAAACTGCCCACTGCGAATACCCATAGTTTTTTTGATGTTTTACAAGTACATCTAGCCACTCTTTAGTACGATCTAATGATATTTCACCAAGTAAATCAATAATTTTTTCATCGGTGTGGACTCTATGTAGTAGCTCAACATCTCCTTCTTGAAATGGGCGTAAGTAGAATTCTTCGTTATTTATTACCAAATCTTTTTTTGTATCACACAATAAATGACAAAAACTATAAGGCATTTCATTTAGTGGTAGCATGTCTTGTGGGCGTTTTGGACCAGCAACGCAAGGCTGTACTGTTGAAATATCAAGGCTGACAGTTTCTGTATATTCTGCGTTGCTTTCAACACCAAAAATACCCTGTGCTTTTGCATATTCTTCAACGATTTTAACTTGCTCCATTGGTCTCCCTGTTAATGTAAGATATTCCAAGGTTTTGTTATCAATAGGGAAAATACCACATGTTGCACCGTATTCAGGTGCCATATTAGAAATTGTTGCCCTGTCTTCAAGTGTTAAATGTTTTAAGCCTGAACCAAAGAATTCTACAAATTTACCAACCACGCCTTTTTGGCGAAGAATTTGCGTAATTGTTAAAATTAAGTCTGTTGCTGTAACACCTTCATTTAAATTACCTTCAAGTTTCATACCTATTACTTCTGGCACTAGTAAGCTTATTTGTTGCCCAAGCATTACACTTTCGGCTTCAATGCCTCCAACACCCCAACCAAGAACGCCTAATCCATTAACCATTGTTGTGTGTGAATCGGTTCCTACAAGGGTATCAAAGAATAATACTCCATCTTTTTTGGATACGACTTGTGCAATATGTTCAATGTTAATTTGGTGGCAAATTCCTGTACCTGGTGGTATGACATAAAGGTTGTCGAAAGATTTTTGACCCCATTTTAAAAATTCATAACGCTCTTCGTTGCGTTCAATTTCTTTCTTTGTGTTTTCGTCAATTGCATTTTCAGATCCGTATGAGTCTACTTGTATAGAGTGGTCAATTACTAAATGTACGGGTGCTACTGGGTTAATTTTTTTTATGTCACCCCCAAGTTTTTTGGTGGCATCTCTCATTGCTGCAAGGTCTACAATTGCAGGCACTCCGGTAAAGTCTTGCATTAATACACGGTAGGGCAGGTATTGAATTTCTTGTTTTTCAGTTCCCTTATGTTTTACCCAGTTAAGCACTTTTAAGGTATCGTCTTTATTGGATGTCCTCGCAACATTTTCAAGTAATATTTTAATTGAAAATGGCATTGAATTAATAGAAATACCATACTCTTTAGCAATGTTTTCAATGTTGAAGTATTGGTAATTTTGTGTGTTTATATTAATTTTTTGCATTTTTCCCTTTTTATATTTAATACTAAATTAAGAACACAGTTTTGAATATTTCAAGTATTTTCTTAATGAATGTGCGGCAACTATATAGATAAAGGTAGTAAATAATGCTTATACACTTTGTTCTTCTTTTGTGATTTTGGTATTTATGGCTTTTTTAATAGATTGTTAAATACTTTTTGCCATTCAGTGTTCTGATCGTTAGCTTGCAAGGCAGGGTCTGTGGCAGTATTTTTAAGAAATTTTACCTCCTATGGTACATCACACATAAAATCTGCATCATATATAATCTGTGGCAGACTTGTATGTATGGTATCTAATCAATCTTTTGACCTTCATTTGTCAATGCAATATAGCTAAATTTATTATTACCTATATTGCAATATTTTAATTCCACCAAAGAATAGCCACTAACAAATAACTCCATTGTAGTATCAAAAGATATATGCTTACTACCTTTAAATGGATATTTGAAAACTATATCTATTGTACCCTCATTTTTTGAAATTCTTTCATATTCATATATGTTTTGTGGAATGTGATTGCATTTAATTGTTGCTGTCAGTTGTATGGTTTCAGAAAACACCGCCCCAGTTTTGCGTGTTTTATTTAATTCACCGTTCTGTAAAACAGACCCTTGACATAGCCTTCCTATTAATTCAATACCTTATAATATCGTTGTTTTTCCACATTCATTATTTCCAACAAAACAATAAGGTGCGTTAGAGTTTTCTGAAATATCTATCAAAACATTCCTTACGATGCCTTTGAAATTTTGTAATGAAAATTGCTGATATTGTATTTCCATTGTATTTTTAACCAATTAATTCTCTATATTTTCATCTTCCAACAAGGTTTTAAGCGATATCAAGAAACTTTCATATTTACCTTCAGTGGAAAAGGCCTTTGCAAATTCGTAGTAAGGAAGTCAAGAAAAATTATTACCTATACTTAGCATTAATATACTTATTTCCCCTATTTCTTGATTAAACCTCTTAACATCGTGCCAATAACAACCAACACAAGTACCACGATACTTACCATTTCCTACCCACACATTCTTAGAAAGGCCAAGAACTGTTGCATCAAACCTTTCCTTTATTTCTACAAATTTTACAATGTTGACGCTTTGCTTTGTTTACTGCTGGTGAAAGTGGTTGAAAATCCTCTAATTTTTGGTTTTCAGGTTTTAAGTTTTAATCATCGTCTCGGTGTCCGTCTTTATGGAGTATTAAATTCAACAGAATTAAGTAAATGTGCTTGAATATTATAAACAACTTGAACAAAAATTTTCACAAGCTGACAAATTTGCACAACATTTGATAAATTCTTTGAAAAAATCCATTATATTCTTGAAGGTTTTTAAAAGTTTTCATATTATTTCAATAAATAAAATAAGGCTCTAGACTAGTTTAATTGACTAATTGACAATTATGGCAATTAAACTAAGTGATAACAATGAAGAACAAGATAAACAGCATATTCAGCATATTCAACAATTTCTTTCCTCTAATAATTTTGTGGAAGAATATGAAAAAATAATGCATGAGGGAATTGAAGAAACAAAAAATACCTCAATAGCGTCTAATGATACTGGAGATAAAATTACTTAAGAAAGAAAAACCTTGTGAAACATCGTGCCGAAGATGCTACCAAAAAGCCTTACAGTTAAAAAGTGCTGAACTATGGGGGAATTTGAGATAGGAGAATTTAGAACACAATATGATAAGAACAAGACAGATTATCACGGAATTGATAAAAGATTGGTTTACTTAGAAGAAAGGTTAAAAGACATTAATTTCAAACAAATATCTTTAAATCAAAAAGATATTTCATGGCATTGCAAAGTTGGTATTTTTTCATTTATCATTGTGAGTGGCGTTGGTTTGTGGTTGTATGGTAACGCAACCAATGAAATTAAAAATTTTAAAACAAGCTATGAAAACTCAACTATACTCTAAAAAATAGGGGAAATAAGTATATTAATACCTATTAACTCATTGATAAAGCTTGACTTTTCCACTTAAAAAATGATTAAAGTTTGAAGAATTTCATCATACTATACATGAGTCCTTCGTATGCAATATTTCCAAAAAGGAATATAATTTACAACAATCTTCAGCCATACGAAGTGCAGTCAATTGAAGATATCCAAGTAAATTCTTGTGGGTATATTGGTTATGAGTGCTATACACACATTGAAGAAATTGCCCCACCACCCCTATCATTTTGTACAATGCCACCTTTGCATTTTTCTAAAATTACAGAACAATCAAGCTTTGATATATCAGCTCATAAGATGAAAGCAATACCACAAATAAAATGGATAAAAAGCAATCTTAATAAGCAACGGTATATGCAAGGTGTGCAAAGTATAATACAACACATTAAAGCAGGAGATTGCTATCAGGTTAACTTAACACGCAAATTTTATGGTGAATTTGAATATGCTCCAAACCCATTGGATATTTTTGCCAAACTTTATGGAATTTCCCCAAATCCGTATTCAATGCTTTATGTCTTTAATGGAAATAGGGCGGTAGCGTCCTCTTCCCCTGAATGTTTTTTAACACGAAAAAACAATGAAATATTTTCTACGCCTATAAAGGGATCTCTTAATTCTCAATATGATATATCACAGTTAAATAATTTTAAGGATAAATCTGAAAACCTAATGATTACCGACCTTGTTAGAAATGATATTGGGAAAGTTACGCGAAAGGTTTGGGTGGAAAACTTTCAACACACTCAAACATTTTCACAAGTGCATCATATGTCTTCAAAAATATGTGGCGATCTAAATACAGGCGTTTCAAACGCGGAATGTTTTAAGGCAACATTTCCAGCGGGATCGATGACGGGAACTCCAAAAATTAAGGCAATTCAAATTGCAAATAAATTAGAAGGTATTCAGAGAGGAATTTATAGCGGTTGCTTGGGTGTTGTTGACGATGACTCGCAGTTTGATTTTGGTGTTGTGATTCGCACCATCATTCTTGATGGTAAAAATTTTGAGTTTCAAATTGGTGGTGCTGTAGTATTTGATTCAACTCCACAAGGGGAATTTTACGAGACAATTATTAAAGCACAACCAATTCTTCAGACGCTAAATATCAATGAAGATATTTTTTATGAATAATAAGTTTACATGAGATGATGTTTAGTCTGTTGTACCCTTTTTAAGGGCAAATACACCCATAATGCCGAAAAAAACCACCGTCGATAAAATAATTACTGCACCAGTAAGGCTGTGCCCTTCACCAATGCCTGTCATTCCAAAGCGGAAGCCGTCAATAATGTAAAAAACAGGGTTAAAAAGCACGATTGTCTTCCAAGGTTCTGGTAAAATTGAAGCGGAGTAGAATGTTCCAGAAAGCATTGTTAGAGGTGTTACAATGTATGCAGTGTATGCGTGTGCTTTGTCGAAATCTTGTGAAATAAAACCAATAAAAACACCAATTGATGCAAATAATATCGTTCCAAGAATAAGATAATAAAGTGATATAAAAACACTGTGCACTGGAAAGCTTACGAAGAACATCATTATGCAAAATGTAATAGACGCTACGCACATAGCCCTTACAACGGAAGATGTAACCATTGCAATGTACATTTCAATTGTTGTCAGTGGAGCGATTGTGTAGTCTTTAATAAATCCAAGCATTTTTGCAATTGATATTGTGCTTTGTGTGTTGAAATATGCTGCTTGTAGTGCAGACATTGCAATTAGACCAGTTGCAACAATTAGGTTGAATGGCGTTCCGTCAAAGCCTTTAGATCTTCCCGCAAATGCAACGGTAAAAATTAAGTAAAAAATTAATGCATTAACAACAGGCGAGAGAATTGTTTGGTGATATACACGGAAAAATCGCATACATTCTTTTTTGAAAAGGGTGTGTAGTCTAATAATGTTCATTGTTATTTAAATAAAATGTATTTTGAATACAAACACATATAAAGGTATTTGCAAGATTTTTTAGCGAAGCATAAGAAAAAACCTATTAGATGTACACAAAACTAGGGTGAATAAGTATATTAATACACAGTTGACACTAAAATGTAAGAAAAATTCATTGATTCAATAACTTAAAAAGTTCTAGACAATTAAAAAGTTACCTGTAATATAACACACTGTTATTTAATATATTTATGAAAAATACATCTTTATTTCTTTTTTGTGCATTTATTCTTACATCGTGCTCTGTTGTTGATTCTGTCAAAAGCTTTGCTAGCAATCAGGCAAAAAACATAATGAACGAACAAATGAGTACAACATCTGCTAAAATAAGTGATGGTGGTTCTACGCAAGTCACTTCATCACAAAACAATGAATTTATTAACAATCATAATAAGCTTCGCAATACTGTTGGTGTTGCAAATATTTCTTGGAGCAATAAAGTTGCATCAAGTGCGCAAAAGTGGGCGGATAACCTTCAAAAACAAGGATGTGTAATGAAGCATAGTCCCTCAAGCCAAAGGGAAGGTTATGGAGAAAACATTGCTTGGAGTAAAGGTTATTATATGACGCCAAGTCACGCAACAAATATGTGGGGTGGGGAGAAAAAACACTACAACTATCGTACAAATAAATGTCAAAATGGTAAGGTGTGTGGTCATTATACACAAATGGTTTGGCGTAACACAAAACATATTGGCTGTGGAGTTGCTAAATGTGCTGGTAAAACATCTGTTATGGTTTGTCAGTACTCACCAGCGGGGAATTATTATGGAGAAAAACCATACTAAGAAGTTTACCTCAAGTAGATTATCAAATTCCTTTGTATAAAGGAGAAATTCAAAGAAACTCCTAAAATTTAATTTTTTGAGTTTTAGCATATTAAATAACATATTGTATACGCAATATTTTTCTTGATTATTCTCCCCTGTCAATATAGATATGTTATCTAATTTTCAGCGAATATCAATGGTGCCAAAATTTCATGAATGCTTTTACCCTGTTTTACTTAAACTTTCAGATGCTAAACCATATAGAAGAAACGCGGATGAAGTTCAATTATTTGTAAAAAATTGGTGTAAGGATAGCTTTCTACAAACAACAGAAGAAGAATTGTATGAAAAACTGGAAAGTGATGGATCTAATGTCATAAATGGAAGAATTGGCTGGGTGTTTTCTTACTTAAAGCAGGCAGAATTGATTGAGAAATCTGATATAAAATTTCATTATAATATTACCCAGCTTGGTTTAGAAGTGTTAGCAAAACATAAGCAAGCAGAAACTATTAAGCTTTCTTATTTAAGGAATAGCACGCCATTTTTGCAAAACCGCAACACAAAAGAAAGAGTTAAAGGCGATGAAAACACTGCAAGCACAGAAGAGGTATTGAATTTGAAAGAATTTATAGAAGATATTGAAGCGACCACAAAAAAAGCATTTATTGAATATGTTCGTGCAATGGATTGGCAATATTTTGAAGACTTTTGCGTTGAACTGCTTGAAAAAATGGGTTATGGAACGGGAAGGTTCAGCAAAGTAAAGCAAGGAGATGGAGGCATTGATGGTGAAATTTATGGGGATAAGCTCGAACTTGAAACGATATACATTCAGGCAAAAAGATATTCTACGAATAATGTATCGCCAAAAGATATGAAAGAGTTTTGTTATAATGTCCAGCCTGGCAAAAAGGGTGTATTCATTACAACGACGAACTTTTCTAAAGAAGCAAAAGATGTACATGATAAACACTCGCAAAGTTCAATTGCATTAATTGGAATTGATAAACTGTTTGCATTATGCTGTACTTATAGCCATCATATTGAAAAACAAAAGGTAGAGATTTTTAAACCAGATTTTATATAATAGTTTGAAATGTAGCACAGAAGCTGTCAAAGACCTGATTAAAAAACCTCCTACCCCATCAACTTAGTCATATCTAAATACTTTCTAAATTTTCCTTGATTTTATATATTTAATATAAACCAATTAAGATTGGTATTATTATGATAATGAGAATTTTTACGCTAAGTCTAATTTTTTTTACACCATATTTATGTAATGTAACATATGCTCATGAATATGGACAATATAAAATTGGCTATCCCTATCAAGTTAAAGGCACACAGTACACACCCAGAGAAAATAACAGATATCAAGCAACGGGTCTAGCTTCTTGGTATGGAAAAAATTTTAATGGGAAAAAAACTGCAAATGGAGCTATATTCAATAGTAATCTTCACACGGCAGCTCATAGAACACTTCCAATGCCATCGGCAGTGTTAATAACTAACCTTTCTAATAACAAACATACCATTGCCATTATTAACGATCGAGGACCATTCATTGACACAAATAAACGCATTATTGATGTTTCAAGAAAAATTGCCGAAGAGCTTGATTTTATCAACAAAGGTCACACAGAGGTAAAAGTTGAATATTTACCAGATATTAGTAAGAAACTAAAAAATGGCGAAGATATTAGTGGAGACATTGT